>QYQB01000118.1 GCA_007280275.1 bacterium
GGATTCTTTGTCGTTGCCATGAGTCTGCTCGGCGTCGCCGGGCTCTTTGCGATCGTTGATTACTTCGGGGTAACGAAGGACCTTGCCAAAATTCCTCTTCTCATCGTGGGATACGGGTTTGGTGCCAGCTTCGTCGCGTTGTTTGCTCAACTCGGCGGCGGGATCTATACCAAGGCCGCTGATGTGGGGGCGGATCTTGTCGGTAAAGTTGAAGCGGGTATTCCGGAAGATGATCCTCGCAATCCTGCTGTCATTGCTGACCTTGTCGGTGACAACGTAGGAGATTGTGCGGGCCGGGGTGCGGATCTCTTTGAGTCAACAGCGGCCGAAAACATCGGTGCGATGATTCTGGCCGCTGGACTATACGTCTCCAACGCCAGCTACTTCGAGAGTCACAACATGTCATTGGTGAGTGTCCTGTTATTCCCGCTTGTCGCCCGCGCGTTTGGAATTATTGCTTCTGCAGTCGGTATCATGGTCGTCAAGACGACCGAAGAAGAGGATCCGATGAAAGCGCTGAATCGCGGCTACTATGTTGCCGCGGGCCTTGCCATGATCGGTTTCTACTTTGCATCGCGCTGGCTGCTCGGGAGCGAATACTATTTCAACTTCTTCCTGTGCGGGGTCATCGGTGTGCTGACGTCCATTGCGTTCGTCTACATCACTCAATACTACACGGATTATACACATCGTCCCGCGATCTTCATCGCAGAAGCTTCTCAAACAGGTCCGGCCACCACGATCATAGCAGGACTTGCCGTTGGAATGGAGTCGACCGGATTGCCAGTGCTGGTTATCGGAACCGCAATCGTTTCGACGTATTTTCTCGGCCAGTTTTCCGGATTGATGCACGCGGGCTTGTTCGGAACGGCGGTGGGCACGATGGGCATGCTCGGAACCGCTGCCTACATACTTGCGATGGACACGTTCGGACCTATTACAGACAACGCAGGCGGCATCGTGGAAATGAGCCAGCAATCGGAAGAAGTCCGCAAGAAGACAGATCGGCTCGATGCTGTGGGCAACACGACAAAAGCGCTTACGAAAGGATATGCAGTCGGCTCGGCCGGACTCGCTGCCTTCCTTTTGTTTAGCGCCTTTTTCGACGAAGTGCGCAACTACGGTTTCGACCTGCGCGCTATCGACTTGTCGAAGCCGGCGGTGTTCGTTGGTGCGATGTTGGGTGCAATGCTCGTCATGGTTTTCTCGTCTCTCGCAATTCGAGCGGTGGGTCGGGCAGCTTACGCGGTAATCAACAACGTCCGTGAGCAGTTCAGGAACAATCCGGGAATCATGCTGGGGACTTCGAAACCGGATTACGGCCAGTGTGTTGATATCGTGACGAAATCTGCTCTCAGGGAAATGGTGCTTCCGGGCCTTCTTGTCGTCTTCATGACGCTCGCTGTCGGAATTGGATTCCGTTGGCTGTATGTTCTCACCGGCAGTCCGGCTGATGGTGCCACCGGTGCGGAGGTTATCGGAGGCTACCTGATGGTTGCCACCATCACGGGGATCCTGATGGCGTTGTTCATGAATAACGGTGGCGGCGCATGGGACAACGCGAAAAAGCTCATTGAAACCGGAACGTTCGGTGGAAAACGATCGGAAGCTCATAAGGCGGCAGTCGTGGGAGATACGGTTGGTGATCCCTTCAAGGATACCGCAGGTCCGTCCCTGCACGTCCTTATCAAGTTGCTCAGTACGATCACCCTGGTTCTTGCGCCGCTCTTCATTTGATCGCTTGTTTCCGAATGCAAAAACAAGTAGAATTGAAAGCATATCAGGCCCTGTTCCCGCAATTCCCTCACTCCACCAACATTGGAGGTCCATCGCATGAGTAATCAGGATTCTGCGTTGTCTCGACTCTTGGTCACGAAGCCGCTCGACGTCTTGCTTCGTGAGTCACAGGAAAGTGGTGAGCACTCACTGAAGCGAGTCCTTGGCCCTGTCAACCTCATCACGCTCGGCATCGGAGCCATCATCGGCGCTGGTATTTTTGTCCTAACGGGCTCCGCGGCCGCGAATTATGCAGGGCCCGCAATCGTTCTCTCATTTGTGTTAGCAGGCATAGCCTGCGTCTTTGCGGGTCTCTGCTACGCAGAATTCGCTTCGCTCATACCGATTGCCGGATCAGCGTACACCTATGGGTATGCAACTCTCGGAGAGTTCTTTGCTTGGATTATCGGCTGGGACCTCATACTGGAGTATGCTTTCGGTGCAGCTACCGTTGCGTCGGGTTGGAGCGGCTACCTCCTCAGTCTCTTGAATGACTTCGGTATTCACATTCCGCCGCAGCTCACCGGTGCACCGGGTACCGCCTTGGTATGGTATCATGACAACTGGCAGCACTATGATCGCATCAAAGCTACGCTGGAAACATCAATGACCGCGGACCAAATTGCCCAACTCCCACATATGGTAGCATCGTTCAATCTTGTGGCGTTCCTCGCGATCCTTGGCATCACGACCATCCTGGTGATCGGCATCAAAGAATCAGCAAACTTCAATTCCGCAATTGTCGTGGTGAAGCTCACCATCGTGATGATTTTCATTGGTATCGTTGGTTATTTCGTGTTCACGCATCCTGCTGAAACGATTACGAAGAACTGGAAGGAATTTATCCCCCCCAACCTTGGCGAGTTCGGAAAATTCGGTTGGTCTGGCATCGCTCGGGCTGCAAGCGTCATTTTCTTTGCGTATATCGGTTTCGATGCCGTGTCGACGGCGGCACAGGAAGCAAGGAACCCGCAGAAGGACATGCCGATTGGTATCATGGGATCGTTGTTCATCTGTACGATTCTCTACATTGTTGTTGCCGGTCTTCTGACTGCTGTTGTTCCATACACCAGCCTCAATGTATCAGACCCGGTGGCTGTTGGTATCGATGCGACTGGAATCAAGTGGGGTGGATACCTCGTAAAACTCGGAGCGATCTTTGGCCTCGGGACCGTCATGTTGGTGATGATGCTTGGCCAGTCGCGCGTGTTTTACTCGATGGCTCACGACGGCTTGGTGCCAAAATGGGCCGGCGAAGTGCATCCGCGCTTCCGGACACCATGGATTTCGACAATCGTTGTCGGGGGGTTTGTGGCGTTCTTTGGAGCACTTCTGCCGATCAACATACTCGGAGAACTGGTCAGCATCGGCACCCTCTTGGCGTTCGTCATTGTCTGTGCAGGTGTTTGGGTTCTTCGGAGACGAAGGCCCGATCTCCATCGACCGTTCAAGACTCCATGGGTCCCGTTCGTGCCAATTATGGGTATAGTGATCTCGTCGGCACTCATGCTATTTCTACCATTGGATACATGGCTGCGGCTCATTATCTGGCTTATCATCGGACTAACGACATATTTCTCTTATGGTCGATACCATAGCAAGCTTGCGAAAGGGCTTCAGAGCCGGAGCAAACTCATTGTTGTTGGTGCTGTGATGAACATTGTGTCTTCTCTCGCTGCTATCTGGGCGTATTCTTACATTGAGACTCATAAGATTGTGGCAGAACAGACCGCTACATTCGACATTGCCAGGTCGACAGTGCTTATCGCTGTTGGTGTACTAGTAATTGGCGTTGCATTAATGACTATTGGATCGGTTCGTAAAAGATGACTCGGGCAAACATCAACATAGCGACGACTATGCCACGCGAGTTCAAGCACGGGCTCGGATTGCTCGATTCGACCATGATCGTTATTGGTTCGATGATCGGATCCGGCATCTTTATCGTCAGCGCGGACATCGCACGCACCGTGGGCTCCCCGGGCATGCTCCTGGTCGTTTGGCTGATCACCGGACTCATCACTGTTACCGGTGCGCTCAGTTACGGTGAACTGGCCGGAATGATGCCTCACGCCGGTGGGCAGTACGTCTATCTGCGTGAGGCATATAATCCGCTCGTCGGGTTTCTCTACGGGTGGACGTCGTTTCTTGTCATCCAAACAGGTACCATTGCCGCTGTTGCGGTTGCCTTCGCCAGATTCACAGCTGTCCTTATACCCAGTCTCGGTGAACAGAACATTCTTCTCGAGGTCTTTGGGCTTCGTATCTCGGCCGCCCAGGTGCTTGCGATCGCTTGCATTGCCCTCCTGACGTTTGTGAATTCGCGGGGTCTTCGGGAAGGAAAGATTGTACAGAATGTCTTCACGATTGCGAAAACGGTGGCGCTCATCGGGTTGATCCTTCTGGGAATCATTGTCGGGCGAAACGCTCACGCTATCGACGCCAACCTTGCGAACTTCTGGAGTGCGACGTGGACGCACATCGCAGACGGTAAAATCGTTTCGGTAGAATCACTCTCCGGGTTCATGCTGCTCGCTGCCATCGGAGCCTCGATGGTCGGGTCGCTCTTCTCGAGTGACGCCTGGAACAATATCACGTTTACGGCGGGAGAGGTAATCAATCCGAAACGAAACATTCCCCTCAGCCTGGCAATTGGAACCGGCGTCGTAACACTTCTGTACCTTCTGGCAAATGTCGCATATATTCTTGTGCTGCCCGTGTTCGGTTCTCCCGATGCGACGGATCTCCTGGGCCGGGGTGTTCAGTTTGCCAGCTCGGACCGGGTTGCCACAGCTGCGGTGACGATGATCTTTGGTGAGCCCGCAGCAGTGATCATGGCCGTTCTTATCATGGTTTCCACGTTTGGATGCAACAACGGCTTGATTCTGGCCGGCGCACGTGTCTATTATGCGATGGCAAAAGACGGGTTGTTTTTCAAGAAGGTCGGGACGCTCAGTGAGCGGTCTGTCCCTGCAACGGCGCTGGTTGTCCAGGGAGTGTGGGCGAGCCTGCTGTGTCTGTCCGGTACATACGGTGATCTCCTTGACTACGTGATCTTTGCGGTCCTGATCTTCTATGTCCTTACGGTGATCGGCATTTTCATTCTCAGGAAGAAACGCCCCGATGTTGAAAGGCCGTACAAAGCGTTCGGATATCCAATCCTGCCCGGTCTCTATGTGCTGTGTGCATCGGCGATTGCGATTGACCTTCTGATCTTTAAGACAACATATTCAGGGTCTGGCCTGGCGATCGTTCTTCTGGGAATTCCAGTGTTCTATGTTTGGAAGATGTTTTCGGATCGAAAGCGGGGGCAAACAGGATGAACCTCAAATATCTTCCTATTGGCGATGATGCTCCCAGTGTGGTGAATGCTATCGTGGAAATTCCGAAGGGGAGTCGGAACAAGTACGAATACAACATGGACCTCGGGGTGTTTCAGCTCGACCGGGTGTTGTATTCCTCCATGCACTATCCTGAGGCGTAC
>QYQB01000142.1 GCA_007280275.1 bacterium
GCTGCGGCTTCGGTGTGCCCGGCCCGCCGAAGGACTCCCCCTTCAGACGCTTTGAGCGGGAAAATGTGACCCGGCCTCCCAAGGTCAATCGCTTTCGTCTTCGGATCAGCCAATGCGCGGACGGTTGCGGCCCGATCGCCCGCAGAAACGCCCGTGGTCGTCCCGTGAAGGTAATCGACAGAGACAGTAAATGGAGTCTCGTGTAATGACGTATTCGACTCAACCATTGCCTCCAGACCAAGCTCTTTCGCCCGTGCAGCGGCGATAGGCACACACACAACACCCCGGCCTTCTCTCGTGAGAAAGTTGATCACTTCTGGCGAAGCCTTTTCAGCGGCGACGATGAAATCCCCTTCGTTTTCACGGTCTTCGTCGTCAACGACGATGATCGTATTCCCCTCCCGCACATCCTCGATCGCCGCTTCGATGGTGTCGAACTCAGACTTCAAAACAACGTCCATACGTGACTCCTCACACACTCAACCTACTTCGTCTTTTCCTCGGGCTTAGCATCCTTCAACACTGACCCCACAGAGCCACGATCGACTTTCACCTTCACATTATCAGCGATCTGCACAAGAACGGTTTTGTCCTCGATTCCGATGACGGTTCCGTAGATCCCACCAGCCGTGAGAATCTTGTCCCCCTTCTCCAGCGCATCAAGCATCTTCTGACGCTCCTTTTGCTTCTTCTGCTGGGGGCGTATGATCATGAAGTAGAAGATGACGAAGATCAGTCCAAACAGGATGATCGTTTGTATCATGCCTCCGCCGTCTTGTGCAGCCTGTGCGAGAATTGGATAGTGTAGCAAGTGGCCCTCCGTGGATACTTATGAGATGGGATGATTGGAGATTAGAGTTTCAAGTTGTGAGTTTAGAGTTCCAGGTTCCGGGTTTGAAGTTTCAAGTTGTTAGGCTTTTCTGTTCTAATTACTAATTACTGTTTACCGTTTACCATCTATTCACGTTGCTACTACCTGATCTTCCGATCGAAGTTGGTTGACCATCTTCCTCCGCCATTCCCCGAACCGGTGTTCCTTGATTGCAGTTCTGGTTTCTCGCATCAGCCAGAGATAGAACGAAAGATTGTGAATTGTCGCCAATTGCAGCCCCAGAATCTCCTTTACGTGAAACAGATGGCACAGATACGCCCGGCTGAAATTGCTGCACGTATAACACGAGCAATCAGGATCGGGAGGAGAAAAATCTGTTTTGAACTTCGCGTTCCGTAAGTTGATTGAACCCGTCCGGCCGAATATGTTGGCATTCCGACCATTGCGCGTCGGTAACACGCAATCAAACATATCCACTCCCCTGGCAACGGCTTCAATCAGGTTGATCGGGGTGCCAACTCCCATCAAATACCGGGGCTTGTCGACGGGCAAGAGAGCTTCGCAAACCTCGACTATCGCATACATCACTTCGGCCGGTTCCCCGACAGCCAGGCCGCCGATTGCGTAGCCATCAAAACCGATCTTCACCAGATCACGCGCACTGTTCTGGCGGACCTCAGGAAAGATGCTTCCCTGCACAATGCCGAAGAGTGCCTGGGAGTGCCCGTAGAGCTCTTTTCCCGCATCGAAAGCGCTCTTGCACCTGTCCGCCCAGCGAAGGGTCAGAGCGTTGGATCGTCTGGCATACTCAAGATCGCTTGGATAAGGGGCGCATTCGTCAAGCACCATCATGATGTCCGAGCCAAGCTGCCTTTGAATCTGCACAACCGATTCCGGCGTGAACAGGTGAGCGGATCCGTCGAGATGAGACTTGAACGTGACCCCCTCTTCATCGATCTTCCTCAGCTCATTCAGGCTGAAGACCTGATACCCGCCGCTGTCCGTGAGGATCGGCTTGTTCCATCCGATGAACCGATGCAACCCGCCCGCCGCCTGTATAATATCAGTGCCGGGACGAAGGTACAGATGGTACGTGTTTCCGAGAATAATCTGGGCGCCGACTTCTATCAGCTCCCGTTGCTCGATTGCCTTTACACTTCCCTGCGTGCCTACGGGCATGAAAGCGGGGGTTTCAATGAAACCGTGAGCCGTCTCCAGCACGCCGGCCCTTGCCTTCCCATCCGATGTCAGCAGTTCAAACTTCAAATGACCTCAAGCTAACCATCATTGTCGATCGGCTCCGCACAAGAACAAAAAACCGCCGGCTTGAGACACTCGCGGCGGATTTGGCTTTTGCCACTGTCAATATACTTAGAAAAGGATCACGTGTCAACTCTTGGAACCCTCCTGGTCTGCACCTTCCGGGCGATGGACCAACCAAGCGATTGCGATATAGAGAAGAGCGCCTCCTGTATCGGCGAGGAGGTCGTAAAAGTCCGCATCACGTCCAGGAACGAACGTCTGGTGGTATTCGTCCAGCAGACCATACACCACGCTGAAGATGAAAGCGCCAAGGAAGGAGCTACTCCTCAATATCAGGAAGTTTGTCTGGTTGTAGAATGCTCGTCTTGCCAGCCAGCAAAGGACGAAGTAGATAATAGCGTGGACAACCTTGTCCGAGCCTGGAGGGAGCTTGAAGTTGAGGTGGGAACTGGGAATGGCAGAGAGAAAATAGATAATGACCACCCACAACAGGGGGGGCAATTGGTATTTCATCAGGCTCTTCAATTGCCCTCGACTCTCCTGATGGCAGCCGGAAGCTGATCGATCAAGTCTTGTGCAATCACACTGCGTTCGCCGTACACTTCCTTCGCGATGTCACCTGATAAACCATGGAGAAACACTCCCGAGCACGCCGCCCATTCTTCTGACACTCCCTGAGCCCAGAGGGATGCGATGATCCCCGTCAGGACATCTCCGGAACCTACGGTTGCCATCCCGGGGTTGCCAGTCGAGTTCAGATAGACAATGCCGTCAGATACCCCGATGGCAGTCGGTCCGCCTTTCAGGACGATTGTCGCATGACAGCGTTCAGCGCCCCTCTTCGCCATCTCTATCCTGTTGGTTTCAATGTCCTTCGCGGTCACGTTGATGAGTTTTGAAAACTCACCCGCGTGAGGCGTCAGAATGAACCTGCTCTTCAGGCGACTGAATCTTGTCAACCCGATTTCCCCGACTGCACGCAACCCGTCAGCGTCTAGAACGACTTTTCCGGAGTACGTCTGCAGGATTGTTTCAAGAACCTTTTGAGTTTCAGGATTCGCTGAAAGTCCCGGGCCAATCGCCACGATATCGGCCCATTTGAGGCTCTCCTCTATCGCTTCAAGGGCGCTCAGTGCAATCGTCCCTTCATTGGTCGACGGCAACGGCTTGACGATCGCTTCCGAAAGCCGACGCGCCAGGATTGGATAGACCGCTTCCGGTGTCCCGAGCATCACTGCTCCTGCGCCAGCACGCAACGCAGCCTGCACACAAAGGTACGCCGCTCCTGTGTAGCCCCTCGAACCGGCGAGAACGAACACCTTCCCCACAGAGTACTTATGCGCTGTTGATGAGCGCTGTGGCAACGAACGACGAACATCATCAGGTTCGAGGAGAAAGGTCTTGAGAAGCTTCGAACCGCTGACGACCATCGGGATCCCGATGTCCACGACTGTCACATGTCCGACGCAATCCTGTCCTTGATTGCAGAGCAGTCCGGTTTTCTTCAACCCGAACGTGACCGTGTCCGCCGCTTTGACGGCGATGTTCACCATGACGCCTGTCGTTCCATCAATCCCGGACGGGATGTCGACTGCAATGACCGGCAACCCCTGTCCATTGATCCACTCAATCGCTCCGGCATACGGCTGTGCCACCGCACCCCTGAATCCGGTCCCGAACATTGCATCGATTATTACATCCGGCTTGCGGAGTTTCCGAAGAGCGGCTTGGGAGTAGGACTTGACGACGAGCGCGTGAGAACCGTGGCGGTGAAGCTGATCGAGAATCTGATAATTGGACCGTGCATCCCCTTCGAGTTGCCGTGCCGAGGCCATCATGACAACAGTGACGTTCGCACCGACATTCAGCAAGTGGCGGGCCGCTACAAACCCATCCCCGCCGTTGTTACCCTTGCCGCACAAGATGAGGACGCGCTTGCCATCAAGAGGGCCGAAGCGCCGTTGTGCGATCTCCGAGACCCCTCGGCCTGCGTTTTCCATCAGCAGCAGGCCCGGGATGCCGTACTTGCGGATCGTGGATTCGTCGCACTTCCGCATTTCTTTCGCTGAAACGATAGTCCGCATTGATCGATCGTCAGATCTTGAAGAAGCCCCTCGTGATCTCAACAACGAGCGAGGGGTAGATCCCGAGAGCCAAAACAAGTGCCGCGGCAACGACGACGGCGACCATCGCCGCAAGCGGAACCGGCTTGTCGATATCCGCCTCGCCATCGCGGAAGTACATCAGAACGACGAGTCTGAGATAGTAGTAAACGGATATGAGACTGGTCATAACGCCGATAATGGCAAGCCAGGTGAGGTTGGCTTTTACCGCAGCGAGGAACACATAGTACTTTCCAAAGAAACCTGCGAAGGGAGGTATACCCGCCAGCGAGAACATGAATATCGACATCAATAATGCCACAGCTGGTCGGCGCTCACCGAGACCAGCGTAGTCATCGAACGACAGCTTCTTGTCATCCTGCTGTTCGATCCACGAGACGACACCAAATGCACCGATGTTCATGAACGAGTACACAAGGAGATAGAACAGGATTCCTGTTTCACCCTCGCTGTTGGCCGCGGCAATGCCGCTGAGCATGTAACCTGCGTGGGCAACGCTCGAATACGCAAGCATACGTTTCACGCTGCTCTGGGCAACAGCCGTAACGTTGCCTATGATCATCGAGGCCGCAGCGATAACGGCGATGACCTGACTCAAGCTTGTCCCCGCGATTTCAAACATCCGGACAAAAACAAGCAGGAAGGTTGCGAATGCAGCCGCTTTGGCAGCAGTCGACATGAAAGCCGTCACAGTCGTCGGAGCCCCCTCGTAGACATCAGGCGCCCACATATGGAACGGCACAGCGGCGACCTTAAATGAGAAAGCAACGATGAGCATCCCGCATCCGATAACGAAAAGAGGATTGTGGGACATTTCAGGAATTGCCGCTTTTATCTGAAGCAGGTCGGTTGTGCCGGAAGCACCGTAGATCAGCGCAATGCCATAAAGCAGAAACCCGGTGGCAAACGCTCCGAGCAGAAAATACTTGAGCGCCGCTTCGTTCGCTCGCTCCTTCTTCCTCATAAATCCCGCTAGTACATACAATGGCACAGACATCAGTTCGATACCGAGAAATATCGTAATCAGGTTCAGCGCACCGGCCATAAGCATCATGCCCGTGGTGGCAAAGATGATGAGTACGTAAAACTCACCCCGATGGTATTCCATCCGCTCGAGGTACCCGCGTGAAAGCACGATCGTGAGGAGAGCGGAACTCAGGAAGATCAGGTTGCAATATCCAGCGAAGCCCCCCTGGAAAAGCATTCCCCCAAACACCGGGACGCCTCCCCCGAGATGCAAAAAGGAGAGGACGAGGGATACCGCTACACCGAGGAGACTCATCCAGTAAGACGAAACCGGCTTATCCTTCCCCATCCCCTCGACGATAAGCGTCAGCAGCCCGAACGTGACAAGGGCGATCAGCGGTGAACTGTTGTAGAAATCATCGAACGTTATACCCATAGCGCTATCAGAATTGGAAGAGTAACAAGTTCACAACAAACAGTATTTCAGGATGCACTCGGCTCAGAAGACCCGACTGACCAAGATACTCAAGAAGAGAAAAGAAAGCCAACTCACCCAGCCTGGCCTATTCCTGTGCCGGAAAACCACTCCAGAAGCGCAGTCGAAAACACCGACTTTGCCACGAAGTCACCAAGCCACGAAGGAAAAGATTTGAATTCTTTTAGTTCTTGTGGTGTTTTGTGTCTTCTGCGCCAGAGGCGCATGAGCCTTTGGCTCAGTGTCTTGGTGGCAGGACTTGTCGCCCGTGTTTCTAGAATAGCAGCAACCAGACAACGATAAAAATCGGTATCAAAATCGGAACGCTGTATTTGACGACGTAGCCAAAGAACGTCGGGCAATGAACGCCTGATTGTTCGGCGATCGATTTCACCATGAAATTTGGGCCATTGCCGATGTACGTCATTGCGCCGAAGAAGACAGCTCCAAGTGAAATCGATTGCACAAACCTCCACGAATCTCCGGTTATCGCCGCAGCTCCAGGATGAGCCGGGTTCAGAAGCCCCAGGGATTCTGGCGGAACAGATCCCAGGATCGCCTGCATGTGCAGTGCATTTTCGACGCTGTAGCCATGAAGCCCGAATGATGCGCTCAGAAAACTCAGATACGTTGGAGCGTTATCAAGAACACTCGAGAGAGCACCGGTACACCAAAAAAATTGTGCCGGGGTTTCGATTCCAAGCGAGCTGGCATTCATCTCCAGCCAGTCGAGGGCCGGAATCATTGTAGCGAAGATGCCCAGGAAAAGAATTGCCACTTCTCTCAGCGGAACGAAGTTGAATTCGTTCTTCTTGTGCACCTCGTGCCTTGTCGTGAAATAGGAGCCCATTGCTGCACTCCACATCAGGACTTCACGGAGCATGAGCGGTCTCTGCACGAAAACCGCAGCAATGATGATCACGAGGAACCAGACGTTGTGCAACCCGGAAAAAGTCACTGTCTCCGGCTGGATGGCTTCCGATTGCGTCTTCCGGGACACCTGCTTGAAATAGTATCTGTCCAGGGCAAAGAACAGGAGCAGCAGCAATCCAAGAACCAGTAGCCAGGCGAACCACGCCTTCGTCACGACCCAGAAGAAGGGCACTCCCTTCAGATAACCCAGGAAGAGCGGTGGATCTCCTATTGGCGTCACCGCACCGCCGATGTTGCTGACGATGAAAATGAAAAACACAACGTGGTAGCCCTTCACGCGATACTTGTTGCTTCTCAAGTACGGCCGGATCAGGAGCATTGATGCTCCGGTCGTCCCAATCAGGTTTGAGAGAAGGGCACCTGCGCCCAGGAGCACCACGTTTTCCCAGGGGGCCGCCTTACCTCGCAAGTTGAAATGAATCCCTCCCGCCACGACAAACAACGACCCGATGAGGGAAATAAAGCTGACATATTCGTACAGGCTCAGCACGAGGCGTGAGACATTCCCGAGAACCAGGACGTAGTATGCAACAACAATCACACTCAATGACGCGGCGACAGTCGGATAATGGTGCTCCCACCACCGTTTGTCGATGAACGGTGCGACGGCTATTGCCAAAAGGAAAAGAACAAAAGGAGCACCAAGCCAAACCGGCACGACGGAGACTTGTGCAGCCTCCAACAGATGCTCGAAGTAGTTAAAAAAAAGAAAAGCAGCCGCAGCCATTGCCACTACGCTTGCAATCTGCTTGCTTCGAGGATCAGTCATGAAATGCCAGATTGTGTACCTCCTGGTTAATGACCAGATGGACCGTTGGTCACCGGGAGTTCTGCAGTGCGAATCTGTCCGCCCGAGCGCACAAATTCCAGGCCTTGGACCAGCTGCTTTGCCACCGGTCCGGATTTGCTCAGAAACGTCTGGGGATATACTCCTATCCAAACAATGAACACGAGGATGGCGGAGAGCGAAACCACTTCTTTCATGTTGAGATCACTCAAGGTGTGGCCGCCGTACAATCCACCTTCGCGCACTGGTCCAAAAATCACCCGCTGATAAGCCCAAAGGAGATACACCGCAGCGAGTATGACACCCGAGGCAGCGAACGTCGCATAGGCGTAGGTCCCAAGGAACATCGATTTGAAACTGCCAAGGAGGATGAGGAACTCTCCGACAAATCCATTCAACCCGGGCAAACCGATCGACGAGAGCGAGACGATCATGAAGATCGTTGAGAATACTGGCATCACTTTGGCGACTCCGCCAAAATCAGCAATCATCCGGGTGTGTGCGCGGTCATAGAGCATGCCGACGATCAAGAAGAGTGCTCCGGTTGACAATCCGTGGTTAATCATCTGAATCACTGCGCCCTGGATCCCCTCCTCTGTCATGGAGAAGATACCAAGAACGACAAAACCGAGATGAGAGACCGACGAATAGGCAACGAGTTTCTTCAGATCGGTCTGAACCATCGCCACCAATGCACCATAGATGATGCCGATGACTGCAAGAATGCCCAGGAGGGGCACAAACGTGAATGCCGCGTGCGGGAACAACGGCAGAGAAAACCGGATCAAACCGTACGTCCCCATTTTGAGCAGCACGCCCGCCAGCAGTACACTTCCAGCCGTCGGTGCTTGGACGTGTGCATCCGGCAACCATGTGTGGAACGGGAACAAGGGCACCTTAATTGCGAAACTGAGCGTGAAGGCAAGGAACATCCACGTCTGCAGCGTCAGGGCCATCCGCGGCGCAACGCCATAGAGCTGTAAGACGTTTGTCGTGAAGTAACCTCCGGGCAACGTTGAGGCATAGACGCCCAATGCGATAATCGCGACAAGCATCAGGAGACTTCCGAACAGGGTGAACAGGAAAAACTTCACAGCAGCATACACCCGATCCTTGCCTCCCCAGATTCCAATGATAAAATACATTGGTATCAACATTGCTTCCCAGAAGATGTAGAAGAGGAACAGGTCAAGCGACGCGAATACTCCAACCATGCCGATTTCGAGGAGGAGGATCATCATCGTGTACTCGCGTATCCTCTTGTGAATTGAGTTCCAGGTTCCCAAAAGGGCAAGAGGAGTGAGGAACGTCGTCAGGACGATCAGAAGAAGCGAAATCCCATCGATGCCGACGAAGTAGCTGATGTTCAGCCCCGCGATCCAGACTGCATACTCCCTGAATTGGAAGCCAGGTGCAGCCGCGTCAAATCTGAAGTAGAGGAACAGGGAGAAAGCGAACGTGGCGACGGTCGTCAGAAAGCCAACGAGCTTGATCAGCTGGCTCTTTTCGCTGTTCACGAAGAACAACGCGACAACGCCCACCAGCGGAAAGAAGATCGTAATTGTCAGAATGTGTTGAGAAATCATGGAGTGTTCTTAGCCGGCTAGTCTATTTTAGTATCAACCACATCAGTATGAGGAAGATGCCGCCAACGAAAACTGTGGCGTACTGTTGTGCAATGCCTGTCTGGACGCGTCGGATTCCCTGGGCGACTGTCGCGATGAGTCTTGCGGAGCCATCGACGATGCCATCGATGACCACAACGTCAATTCCTTTCCACAGGAATCCCTCGGAAACCTTCACTGTCGGAGTCACGATAGCAGCATCATACACTTCGTCGACGTAGTACTTGTTGAGAAGAACTTTGTACGCTGTCGCAAACTTCGTTTTCCATCGTTCCGCGATGTCGGTTCTTCGGAGATAGATCGCCCGCGCCGCATAGATGCCTGCGGCCGCGACGCCCACCGAGAGAACCATCAACAGGTATTCCGTAATCTCAACGGGATGGGAACTCATCCTCAACTTGTCGTACGCAGGTGCGAAGATCGGTTCGAGCCAGCGTTCAAGGGCATTCCCCCCGAAAAGGCTCTCAGGAACACCGAGGAACCCGCCCACGATGGAGAGAAAAGCCAGAACGATGAGAGGAATGGTCATGGTTTTTGGAGCTTCATGAGGATGCACATCCGCTCCATATCGCTTCTCCCCCTCGAACGTCAGGCTCACCAGACGAAACATGTAGAACGCCGTCAGCGCCGCCCCGATCACGCCAATGGCCCACAGGACGACCGACCCGTGCTCGCTACTAAAAGCCTTCCAGAGGATTTCATCTTTGCTGAAGAATCCAGCGAACGGCGGGATACCCGCGATTGCAATCGCCCCGATGAGGAACGTCTTGTAGGTCGTGGGCATATGGTGCTTGAGACTGCCCATCTTCTGGATATCCTGCTCCCCATGCATGGCATGAATCACTGCACCCGAGCCGAGGAAGAGCAGGGCTTTGAAAAAGGCATGAGTCAACACGTGAAAAATGCCAGCCGAAAACGCAGCGACGCCCATAGCAAGGAACATATAACCGAGCTGGCTGACGGTCGAGTAGGCGAGGACCTTCTTGATGTCATTCTGGACGAGGCCGATAGTCGCGGCCATGAGTGCGGTCAACGCCCCGACAACAGCCATCACCTGCAGAGCTTCCGGAGCAAGTGCGTACAGAACCGAGCATCGAGCCACCATGTAGACGCCGGCCGTGACCATCGTCGCAGCGTGAATCAGTGCGCTCACAGGGGTCGGGCCGGCCATCGCGTCCGGCAGCCAGACGAATAGCGGAATCTGAGCCGACTTGCCGGTTGCACCAAGGAAGAGGAGCAATCCGATCCACAGCATCGCGTTGTTGCCTTCACTGAGAGCTGCGGCCCTGGCGAAGACTGAGTCAAAGTTGAGACTTCCGAAGTGAACGAAGATCAGAAACATTGCGAGCAGAAATCCGAAATCGCCGATCCGATTGACCACAAACGCCTTCTTCGCCGCGTCGCCCGTCATCGCGGTACCCGGTTTGTATCCACCGGTTTCAAACTTGCGGTCGTGCCAGAATCCAATCAGGAGATAGGAACAGAGTCCCACTCCCTCCCAGCCAAGGAACATCAGCAGGAAATTGTCGGCTAGGACCAGATTCAGCATCGCAAAGATGAAGAGGTTCAGGTAGGCAAAGAATCGCCAGTACCCCGGATCTCCATGCATATACCCGATCGAGTAGACGTGAATGAGGAACCCCACTCCCGTCACGATCAGGGTCATCAAAACAGAGAGCTGGTCGATCTGATAGGCTACAGGAACCGAAAACGAAGAGGATGACCCTGTGAATGCGGAGATCCACATGAACAACTCAACCACGTGTTTTCGCTCCTCGGGGTGAAGTCCCAGCATCGTCGCGAACAGGCTTGCGGCAAGCAGAAAAGACAAACCCACCGAGCCGCTGCCTATGATGCCGAGGAGTTTTTCGTTCTTCACTCTCGAACCAAACAATCCGAGGAAGAGGAAACCCAGAAGAGGAAACAGCACAATCAGAGGAGTGTAGGAGAACATTGATTTCTAGCTAGTGACTGAGAGAATATCGGGCCATTTGTTAATCGGGTCATTGAGCGATCGGGCCATCGGTTCATCTGATCACCCGATTCCGATTTCACCACTTCAGGATATTGATATCTTCCAGGTTGATCGTCTGCTTATTCCGAAACAGCGCGATGATAATCGCGAGCCCGACCGCGGCTTCGGCAGCAGCAACGGTCATAGCAAAAAACACGAGCATCTGACCGGTCACATCACCAAGAAATGCCGAGAATGCAACCAGCGAGAGGTTTACAGAGTTCAGCATCAATTCGATCGACATGAACACGATAATGGCGTTTCGCCGGGCGATTACGCCGACCACTCCGATGATGAATAACGTCGCGCTCAGCAAAAGATATGACTGAAGGTCCATAACGGTTATCTGAGTTTTTTCTTCGCCAGGATAACAGCCCCCACAATCGCCGACAGCAGGAGGATCGAAGTTACTTCAAACGGGAACAAGAACGTTGTGAAAAGCTGCATGCCGATGTTCTCCACGGTCCCGATCTCTGTCGCCTTCTCGAATTGCGACGGCGGGAGACTGGCCGTCGAAAAGGCGAGCACATAGATCAGTTCCATCAACACGCCGAAACTCAGGCCCGCACCGATGATCTTCTTGTAGGAGATCTTCTCTGCCAGCTTTTTCTCATCACCAAGGTTCAATAACATGATAACGAAGAGAAAGAGGACCATAATCGCTCCCGCATACACCAGGATCTGGATGAATGCTATGAACTGGGCATGGAGCGAGAGGTACAAGCCACCGAGGGCGAAGAAGTTGAGGATCAAGTAGAGCGCTGCAATGACAGGGCTGCGTCGCGTCACCATCATCAGCGCAGAACCCACCGAGATGGTACCAAAGAAGTAGAAAAGAAGTGTCTCGAGAGTCACAGACAATCTCGAAGAAGTTGTTGATGGGCGAATTAACCTGCTGTGAATGACAGAGCGAGGTTCGTTCTTGAACCACATATCCCGCTGATGCATCGGGCACCGCGCTTCACTACGGTGTTCGAATCCACCGTATCAATTCCGGAATCGACGGCCTCTTACCGTAGACAAGGATAGCAACCCTGAAGATCTTTCCGGCAATCCACATCATGAAGACGGCTGACGCGAGTAACAGCCCGAGCGTAGACAGGATTTCCCACAACGGCGGCATCTGAATCGACACCCTCATTACCATGAACGCCGGAGTGAGCAGAGGGATAAACGACAATATTCTGATCAACGAGGAGTCCGGATTTTGCATCACCGGCATTACCAGCACAATCGGAAATACGAGCATCAGGCTCACGTAGCTTGTTATTTGCTGTGCCTCTTGTTCTGTTGTCACGGGGGAGCCTGCCGCGACGAAAATGGCCGAATAGAAGAAGTAGCCGAGCACCACATAGACCGCCGCCACGAGCACCGGCTCAAGTTCGAAGATGTTCGCCCCGCTCTTGATCGCAATCCCGAGCCCGATCACTCCCCAGATCATCATCTGCAGGATCCCAAGACCGCTCAGACCGAGTATCTTTCCAATCATCAGGTCACGGGCCGAACATGAGGAGAGCAGAATCTCGATCACCCGATTGGACTTCTCCTCCACCACACTTCGGATCAGAAGCTGGCCTGAGGTCATAACGAGAAACATCAACATCATGATCAGCATGTAGGCGCTGGCGAATGTCTCCAGAAATCCAGACTCCTTTTCCCCTCCCCTCTCGGAAACCTTGAGGGCTTTCACATCGATGTTGGCCATCAGTTTCTTTATCTGGGCGGGGTCAAGCCCCTGGCTCGTCAGGCGGTGTTGGACGATCACTTCTTCAATCGTTCTCGAAAACCGCTCGGACATCCGGATGTTTCCAACATTCTCCGCACGGTATTCAACCTTGCCGCTGTCGTAGACCGCCGATGGAATCCAAAAATACCCTTCAATCTTCTTCTCAACAATCAACTTAATTGCCCTGTTCTTGATCTCTTCGGGCGAACCATCTTCCTTCAGATTTCGCAGCACATAATTCGGACTGCCATCGGGGAGCTTGTACTTTTCATCCAGCTTCGCCGAGAGCGGATGCAGAATCTTGCCCGTCTCATCGATCACGCCCATGGAGATCGGCTTGTCGTCCGGTTTGGAAGCCAGCAATCCCGGCAGTACTCCGAATACAACCATAATCAGAGGCATCAGGACAAGAGAAATAATGAATGCCTTCGATTTCACCTTCTCCATAAACTCCCACTTGGCAACGTCGAGGTATTTCATTCGATCGGCCCTCCCCCGGAATGCTTCTGTTCCGCAGCGACTTCTTTCTTCACCTTTACGTATCTGACGACGGAGACCGCGATGCCGGCCACGAAAAGCGCCGGAATGATCCAGCTGGGGTTTGTCGCCAGGAGGTTTACAACGAGGAGGCCGGTGAAAATCACGACGCTGAAAATCAGTGAGAACAACTCCTTCTTGATGCGCTTATCGAGAGGTGGGCGGGCCGCAGGTCGGGGAGCCTCTTTCACGGTGATAACCTCGGTCGAGTTGGGGGGCGGCCCAACGACGTTGATAAAAATGGAATTCAACGAAGGCTCGACGATTTCGAATTTCCTCAGGTTCAGCTTGTCATCCAGCTTGGACAGCAGCTCCCTGCTTTTCTTGATGTCCACAAGTTCAAGCTCAGCGTAATTCTGATAGACATCCGCCCGTTTCACCAACGGTGACTTCTTCAGAAATTCCCCATCCCCTTCAAATTCGATCCGCAACGAGTTCGTCCCATACCGTTTCTTGACATCTCTCAGAGATCCGCTCAGAACCGGCTTCCCCTTGTTGATCAAACAGATATTGTCACACATTTTTTCGACCTGTTCCATCTGATGCGTCGAGAAAACGATCGCGACGTTCTGTTGGCGAAGTTCCATCAAGATGTCTTTCAGAAGGATCTGATTGACAGGGTCGAGGCCCGAGAATGGTTCGTCAAGGATCAGAAGCTGGGGATTGTGCAGGATGGAGATGATCAGCTGTATCTTTTGTTGATTCCCTTTCGAGAGTTCTTCGACCTTCCGGAACGCGCTCTCTTTGAGCCCGAAGCGGTCCAGCCACGTGTAGGCCCTGGCTTTCGCCTCGCGTTCTGGAACACCCTTGAGGGAAGCGAAGTACAGAATCGTGTTGAGGATTTTACTCTTTCGATAGAGCCCCCGTTCCTCCGGAAGGTAGCCGATGAGGTTCCACATCGCCGGCGTGAACGGCTTTCCATCGAACGTGATCGTCCCACTATCCGGAGCAATGATATTCAGGATGGTGCGGATGGCGGTGGTCTTTCCTGCCCCGTTAGGCCCCAGGAGACCGAAGAGTTCGCCCCGCTGGACCTCCAACGATACACCGTCGACCGCTACAACGGTAGCATACGCCTTACGTAGGTTTACGACGTTTAGCATATCAGCCCTTAAGGGGTTAGCCGATACATCATTCTTGGAAAGGGAACTGTCTCCCGCACATGCTCAAGTCCGCAGATCCAGCCTACTGTTCGTTCGAGGCCCAACCCGAATCCGGCATGCGGGACGGTGCCGAACCGACGAAGATCCAGATACCACTCGAATGCCTCCTGAGGGAGATTGTGCGCTTTGATGCGCTGGAGCAGCACGTCGAGGTCATCTTCACGCTGGCTGCCGCCTATGATCTCGCCATACCCTTCGGGAGCCAGCACATCGACCGCCAGTGCAACCTTTGGATTCTCGGGATCGCGCTTCATATAGAACGCCTTCACTTCCGAAGGATAACGATGCACCATCACGGGCCGGTCGAATTGCTCTGAAATCACCGTCTCGTCTGTTCCGCCAAAGTCGCCCCCCCACTCGAAATTGATCCCCTTCTGATGAAGGATCTCAACTGCCTCGCTGTACGAGATCCGCGGCAGGGGTTTTTTCACATTCTGAAGCATCGCCGTATTGCGTTCGAGAACCTTCAGTTCCTGCTCACAATCCTTCAGGACGGTCTGTACGATGTACTCGAGAAAGTCCTCGGCGAGTTCCATGTCATCGTTCAGATCGTTGAAGGCGACTTCCGGCTCAACCATCCAGAATTCAGCGAGATGGCGACGCGTTTTCGATTTTTCCGCGCGGAATGTCGGACCGAAGCAATACACCTTGCCGAATGCCATCGCCCCGGCTTCTGCATACAGCTGACCAGATTGCGTCAGGTACGCCTTCCCAAGATCGAAGTAGTCGGTCTCAAAGAGCGTGGATGTTCCTTCGCATGCCGCCGGTGTCAGGATCGGCGAATCAACGAGCACAAAGCCGCGTCCATCATAGAAATCCCGGATCGCTTTGACTATTCTGTGCCGGACTCGCATGATCGCGTGCTGCCGGGAGGAGCGGAGCCAGAGATGCCGCCGGTCGGCAAGAAACTCAATACCGTGTTCCTTTGGCGTGATGGGATATTCGTGTGCGATGGAGATAATTCCCACATCACTCACTTCCATCTCGTATCCACCTGGAGCGCGATCGTCCTTCCGTATCTTACCGGTCATGGAAAACGAGGATTCCTGCGTGAGAGCGTCTGACCTGTTAACAATCTCTTCGCTCACCGCCCCCTTCACCACGACTCCCTGAAGGATTCCCGTTCCGTCGCGGAGCAGCAAGAACCGTACCTTTCCGCTCGACCGTTTGTTGTAGAGCCAGCCGCGAAGTTGAACTTCCTCGCCGACGTGTTTTTCCAGATCATGAATATAGACGCGCGCCATTTTCAACTTTCGCCCTTGTTGTACAAAAACTCCGGGGCAATATAATGAAGTAAACCGTTATCTTCA
>QYQB01000003.1 GCA_007280275.1 bacterium
GATGATCGCGTTGATCCCATCGCTGTCGGGGGCACAGCAAAGGACCGATGCCAAGCTGGCACAGACTGGCCTGAAATTCCTGAGTGTCGGGATGAATGCGCGGCAGGCAGCGCTCGGCGACGCATTCACGGCAGCTGACGGTTATTCGGCTTCCCTGTTTTACAATCCCGCAGGGATAGCACGCATCGACGGAAATGCCGATTTCTCACTCGGCTCCGTGAACTGGATTGCCGACATCAAGCATTACCATTTGAGTCTCGCGATGAAGGCGGGGGATCTCGGCGTTTTTGGCCTTTCGTTCCAGTACGCCGACTACGGCTCGATCGACGCAACGATTCTCGCGAACAACTCCCAGGGCTTCCTCGATATCGGCGTCATCAAACCCAATGCGTATGCCGTTGGACTCGGCTATGCCAGGGCGCTGACAGACAAGTTTTCAGTCGGCGGTAACTTGAAGTTCGTTCGACAGGACCTCGGCAACGGCGTTACGCAGGCGACATACTCTGGTGCTGCAGGAGCCGCTACGGGCGCATCCCTGGATGGCCAGAACAAGAATGCACTCGATGTGATTGCCTTCGATTTCGGGTTGTTGTACCGGACCGGCTACAAGAGCCTGACACTGGGAATGGCGGTTCGGAATTTCGCCCGTGAGGTCAAGTATCAGAAGGAGAGCTTCCAGCTGCCGCTTGCATTCCGAATCGGCGTGTCTATGAATGTGTTCGATCTGACCGGCTTTGATCGCGAGAAGCAGGCCCTTCTGGTTACGGTTGACGCTGAGCATCCCCGAGATTTCCCGGAGCAAGTGAAGGTCGGCTTGGAGTATGTGTTCATGGACGCTATCGCAGCCAGAGTCGGATATGTCAGCCCGGCTGATGAACATAGCCTCTCGTACGGCCTCGGCTTCCAGTACCAGCATTTCGCGGTCGACTATGCCTACACGCCGTTCGGGATTTTCAACTACGTTCAACGTTTCTCGGTGCGGATGTGGTTCTAAGGAAAGTTTCGAGTTTGGAGTTGTGAGTTTCAAGTTGGGAGGTGCAGGTTTGAAGACGAACTGCACCAACAAATCGTAAATCGAAAATCGTAAATTTACTTGCAGGTAATCCCATGCGCCATTTACTCCAATCAATTTTGCACTCGATGCTCGTTGCGGTCGTCTTCGTCATGAGTAGTTGCGACAATCCCAAGACGGGGAGCCTTTTCGATCCCAATGCAACGAGTCCAAAGCCACAACCGACGATTAGCGCGGTTACACCAGCATCCGGGCTCGCGGGTACAACGATCATCACAATCACCGGCGCCAACTTCTCAACCGTTAAGGACGAGAACGTGGTCTACTTTGACACAAAGGAAGGGCTGATCCTCACCGCGACCGCCACACAGCTGACCGTCCGCGCTCCAAACCTCATCAAAGACAGCATCGCGGTCCGGGTGCAGGTGTTCAATGCCGACTTGTTTAGCAACACCAAGCTCTGCAAGCTCGAGGCAGCTGTCGCATCCTTTGGTGGCCTCGATAGCTTCGAAGAGCCCTACGGCATCGCGACTGACGCCGCCGGAAATCTTTTTGCCTCGCTCACGTTCAACAGCGGAGGAGTCGGAATCAAGAAGGTCACTCCCGAAGGTCTGCGAACCGATTTTGCCCCCTCGGGCGGTGTGACGATCTGGTCGGCGCTCAAGGTGGGTCCGGGCGGAGTGCTCTATGCCGCAAGAACACAACGGGCAATCTTCACGATTGCGCAGGGGGCGGCATCAAGTATCTGGGCACAGATTCCGGGGAGTTCGCTGTACGACTTCGATTTTGATAAGGACGGCAACCTCTGGGCGGTTGGTAACAATACATTCGTGCACAGGTTTACTCAGAGCAAAGCTACAAAATCATTCCCCTTCGTAGCGAATCTGCGCACAGCGAGGGTGTACAAAGCCTACTTGTACGTCGGAGGAAAGGTTGATCCCGTCGAAGGTGTATGGCGGTTCCCGATTGTCTCGGCTGATAGTCTCGGACCGGCCGAGAAATACTTTGACCTTTCTGCTCTCCCCGGTTATGGCCAGAATGGCCCGGGCGTCTATGCCATCACGTTCAACACTGATGGCGACATGTACGTGGGGACTGATGGTCCCGACGCAATCCTCGTCGTTCACCCGAACGGCAGCAGTGAACCACTCTATCCTGGACTGTTCCAGCCGCAAACGCTGTTGTTTGCATGGGGAAGGGGGAGCACCCTCTATGCCGCGCGAAGCGGTCTTGGCGTCTCTCACGTCATTCTCAAGATCAATACACAGAAGACGGGCGCCCCCTATTACGGCCGAGGAGATCAGTAAGAGCGGTATGATTCCCGGATTTCACGATTGTCGAGAGCACGCAAAGGCATCCTGGTCGCAAACCAGGGTGCCTTTCTGTTGACAACTCCACTCCCCTTCTCTATATTAACCGCTGTGGGACGCAAGCGCTTTGAATGGTGGACGATCCATGGCTCGAGCACCGTGGTCCTCCTTCCGTTTGCTCATCCGACGTCACTGCCAAGCCATCGAATAAATCTCCTATGCCTCTCTCGTTAGCTCCATATTCAGACAGCGTGCGGGATCAGCTCCTCGCCCTTTGGGCAGTTGCTCTTCCACTCGACGCGATCACCGAAGAAACTCTTGAGACGCGAGTCCTGCTGGACGAGAACTTCGATCCACAGACGTTCCTTCTTGCTCTCTCGGATGGCGACCTCGTCGGGTTTGTTCTCGGAATTCATGCGAAACGAATGCCCCTCGGCGATGCCGATCCGGAAGGCGACCGATGCTGGATCACCGCGCTGGGCGTTGATCCGAACCATGACCTCAAAGAAGTCGGCGGTCTATTACTTTCGGAGGTCGAAAAGAAATTTAGGTCGTTGGGGAAGCGCGAGTGCCGCGTCTCGGGCTATCCTCCAGGGTATTTTACACCCGGAATTGACATCCATGCGTACGAAGGGTACCTGGACATCCTCACCATGAGGGGATACGAAGTCTACCACGAAGCGCTCAGCATGGATGCGCCCATCACACTGTTCGCCGTCCCGGGGAAGACCGTCGAGCTCCAGCAGAACCTGAAAGCAGTCGGTATCGATATCCGCTTCTACCGCCGCTGCGACCTTGTGAAATTCATGGAGTTCCTCGAGAAGTCGATGCCATCCGACTGGGTGCGCGTCGAACGTCGCAACTTGCGCAACATTGCTGAAGGGGGATTTCATCCCGAGCAGGTGATGGTGGTTACCAAGGGGGACGATATCATCGGGTACTGCCAGTTCGAAGGTTCACATTTTGGACCCTTCGGAGTAAGCGACGCCTTTCAGGGAAAAGGGATCGGAACGGTCTTGCTCGCCCGCACTCTGGAGCGGATGCGCCAGGAAGGTTATCACGACGCGTGGGTGATGTGGACGGATGATCTCGCCGCCAAGGTGTACGGCAAATTCGGATTCAAAGAGACACGGCGTTTCGCGCTGCTCAAGAAAACGCTTTAGCAGCATGGGGGTGACCGTCACTTACCTGCGAACGACCATGAGTGCCGGTCACCTAACTTGGCGGCCAGACCACCTAGTGAAGTGACCGTCACCTCGCGCGGCAAATTCTCATCTTAGGTGACGGGCACTTGCTGCTTTTAGAATTCAGGTCTCTTCGATGACATCCCGGACAGATCTCTTAGGTCATCTTCGGATATACTCATTGATGGAGGGATGCAGCACATGAGCGACGAATCACGCAAGACCATCCTCGCAATTGGGGCGCATTGCGGCGATGTAGAAGTCACGTGCGGCGCCGTCCTCGCCAGGCACGGCAAGCTCGGTGATCGCATCGCCATTCTTCATCTCACACTTGGCGAAGGGGGGAATCCCAATATGTCCCCCCAGGAATACGGGGAGCAGAAACGCCGCGAAGCAGTAGCCGCGGCGAAGGTCATCGGCGCTGAAGCGATCTTCGCGCCGTACTTGGATGGCGAGCTCCCGAACACAGAGGAAGCCCGGCGATACGTCGCCGATGTCATCCGGCAGATCAGACCGACGCACATCATCACGCACTGGCGCACGAGCATACACAAGGATCACGCTGCCACGCATGCCATCGTGAATGACGCCGTCCTTCTCGCTTCTCTCGAAGGTGTGGTAACAGCGCATCCGCGGCACAGAGGGGTTCGGGCGATATACTATACAGAGAATTGGGAAGATCCGGAGAATTTCAAAGCGTACCTCTATGTGGACGTTTCGAATGAACTGGAGACGTGGAGGGAGGCCGTAACGCAGTACCAATTCATCAAAGGGGGTATTTCCTCCTTCCCCTATCTCGAATACTACGAGGCTCTTGCGCGTGTTCGCGGTGCGGAGGCCGGCAAACGCTACGCAGTAGCTTTTGATGTCGACCCATTTGAGAAGAAACGCATCGTCGATTTGCTTCCCTGACAAGGTGGGTTTGAAGCTCCTTCGCCGCCACGAAATCATGAATAGGGTTTTTGACTAAATCGGGAATCTCTCATGCTGCCGCGCACCATCGTTCTGCTCATCACTCTTGTTCTCTCTGGTTGTGTTTCTCTTTCCGCCCAGACTTCGCGCATCGAGATCGACGCCGGCAAGACTGTCAGAGCCATCAACCCATGGCTCTATGGCATCAATACCGCCCGCTGGGATGAGTCGCTCTTCCCAGGACCGACAGACGAGATGCTCTTGACAGCCGACCGGGATGCCATCGGGAAAATCAAGGCATCCGGCATTACACTTCTGAAATATCCGGGCGGCAACGACGCGGATCAGTACGTCTGGAATTCGAAGGCCAACAACTCCTCTGAGATGGACACGGACGAATACATCACCCTGTGCAGAGCCACTGGAGCGGAGCCATTCATCACGGTGAATTTTAATGAGTCGCCGGAGCTCGCCGCGGCATGGGTGAGATACTGCAACCTCGAGAAGGGTTACAATGTCAAGCTGTGGGAAGTGGGAGACGAGCAATGGGGCACATGGGCGCGCGGGCACGTTCCTCCTGAGGAATATGCGAAGAAGTACATCAAATTCGTGATGGCAATGAGAGTCTCGGACCCGTCGATCAAGGTGGCGACGAATGTCCCGCTGGGCCGCCATCCTGAGAATTGGGCAGAACGTGTGCTCAAAGCCGCCGCAGACTACATCGACATGATCACGTTCACCTATTTCCCGCAACAATGGGGGAAGGAAAACGATGACACATTGATGGCAACGGTGGGCACGTACCGGGAGCTCTACTCGCAGCTGCGCAGAGACGTCGAACGAGCTGCAGGCCCCGAGAAAGCAGCGTCGATTCTCTACGTCAACGTCGGCTACAATTCCGTGAACCACTCCCCCGGACCGCAGACCCTTCAGGTCATCAACGCCCTCTGGACAGCCGACATGCTCGGAAGCATGGCCGAGCTCGGGACAGACATCGCGTGCTTTTGGGCGCTCCACAATTTCTATCCTCCCCGGGGAGGAGACTTCGGTTATATCTCATCCGAAGGAAGCAACACGCCTCGATACAGCTACTACGTCTTTCCGATGTTCGCCAAACATCTGAGGGGCGAGCTTCTGAAAACGGTCTGCGATAATCCAACGCTTTCCGCATACTCCAGCCGTTCCGGCAAGGAACTTTCGGTCATAGTGATCAATAAGGACCGGCGTATGCCAACAAGCGTCGAGTTGCAGTTTGCGAATTTCAAACCGCGGAGCCGCGCAAAGCTCTGGGTCCTCGATGAAGAACGGAAGTATGTTCAGCTTCCGGACATTGCCACCCTCTCCGACAAGATCTCGGTGAAGATTCCTCCATACTCGATCGTGGCCCTGGATGTCATTGACCGCGATTCTCTCGTGCCGCTTCGGGACATCGCTTCACTGGCCACGCCGACGGCTTCTTCGTACTCGACAATCGGGCCGCACTTCAAGCCGGCCAGCGCTATCGATGGCAAACTTTACACACGCTGGAATTCAGCCGCCTGGACCAAATCGAACGGCCAGGAGGAACAATGGTTTCAGCTTTCGTGGAAGAATCCCCAGCAGATCAAGCGTGTAAAGATCACCTGGGGGGAGACCTATGCAGTGCAGTATGATCTCAAGGCCTCGATGGACGGGAAGAAGTGGACATCCATTCGTGAAGCGAAAAACGGATCAGGAGGGATCGAGGAATTTGACTTTGTGCCTCTGAAGGCGTGCATTCTGCGCATAGAAGGGAAGAGAGGAACCAAGGGGATTTCCGCGTATTCGATTCGGGAATTTGAGGTTTTCGGAAATTGACCATCGTGAGGTGCCACGCACCTACACTTGTTCGCGATATGAGGTGCGTGGCACCTTCCCGGTCGCCTCGCCCCTAAGTCTGAAAAAAACCATGACCCAAGACCAATCCCTCCTTCCACAGCGACTTTCTTCGCTCGATGCATTCAGGGGCTTTGCCGTCGCCGGCATGCTGCTCGTGAACAACCCCGGCACCTGGGACCCGGCAGTTGTGCCACGGCTGCTGTTCCATGCCGAATGGCACGGATGCACGTTCGCCGATCTCATATTCCCCTTTTTTCTCTTCGCCGTCGGAATGGCGATGCCGTTCAGCGAGGCAAAGAGACGCGAGCATGGGGTTTCGGTATGGAAAGGAATTCTTATCGCCGCAAGACGCGCGCTCCTGCTCTATCTTCTTGGAGCATTTCTCAAGTCCGCCTCGATCAACATGCCGGTACTCCATTTCGGCATCCTGCAACGCATCGGAGTTCTCTATTTCATCGTGTATCTCCTTCTGCCCCTCAAGGCGCGCTGGCAGGTAGCCATTGGAGTAACGCTGCTGTTTGTCTGGTGGGCTATACTGGCATTCGTGCACGGACCAGGTGTTATCCCGGGATCGTTCGACCGTGATCTCAATGCGGCTCAGTATCTCGATAGCTTCATCCTCGTCCCCGAG
Organism: bacterium; assembly: GCA_007280275.1. Taxonomy (GTDB): domain Bacteria; phylum Bacteroidota; class Ignavibacteria; order UBA10030; family UBA10030; genus UBA9647. Next base: position 6,907 of record QYQB01000003.1, read on the forward strand.
GACAAGGAAACGATTATCAGCATGATCCCGGGAATCTCCACGGTCCTTGCGGGAGTGCTCCTGGGACGCTTCCTGATGCGTCAAACCGACCAGAAAAAGGTCATGAGTGTCCTCGCGGGGGCTGGGGCAGCCGGTATCATTGTCGGTCTGCTCTGGGATCTCGTGGTTCCTCTCAACAAGATCCTCTGGACAGCATCTTTTGCCGTCTATACCGCCGGCTGGTCATGCCTGGTATTTCTCTTGTTCTACTGGGTTATTGAAGTTCGCAAGATGTCGAAGATTGCGTTTCCTCTCATCGTCTACGGCATGAACGCAATCACCCTCTACGTCTTCACCGGACTCCTTGTCCGCTGGGTGATGCTCTCCTGGAAAGTCTCATACAACGGGGCGACGACATCGCTTACCGGTTATTTCTTCAAGAGCTTTGCCAGCCTGACGAACCCGACCATCGGTTCGCTGCTGTATTCCTTGATGATCATTTTGATCGGCTGGCTTCTTTGCTATTGGATGTTCCGGCGTAAACTCTTCCTGAAGGTCTGACATTTGACGGATATCGCGACCACAAATGCTGCCTCTGCGCACGTACGGGTTGGGGCCGACCGGCTTCTCCGCGAAAAGCATCCATTGATCGTGGGAAAGTGCGTCGGGATTTTGACGAATCACACAGGTCGGTTGGCTGACGGCCGTTCAATCATTGATGCCCTTGCAGATTCAGGACTCTGCACGCTCAAAGCACTCTACGGCCCGGAGCACGGAATTGCCGGGGATACGCCGGATGGCAAGACTGTCGAGCATGCACTCGACTCCCGCCATGGCGTTCAGGTCTATTCGCTCTACGGCAGGACTCAGAAGCCGACGCCAGAGATGCTCGACGGAATCGACGTCGTGGTATGCGACATCCAGGACGTTGGGGC
>QYQB01000262.1 GCA_007280275.1 bacterium
GCCTAAACTTTCTCTGTAGATTTTATTCTGTTCGATAACGGCAATATTCATCTTACCTTTTTGCGTTAATCTTGTAAAATAAAATACGAACTGGTAATCTGTTAAATAACAGGGGAAACCTGTAAATAGTATAGGGGGATACTCTTAATTGCAGTATTTTGATTGCGATGAAGAAGTGTAAAGAGAGTTCTATCCTATCGTAAAATAGTTATTCTTAACAGCCCAAATAATTAATTCGGCCGTGTTCCTTACTCCAGCTTTACTGAAAATATTACCTCGATGAACCTCCACGGTTTTTATGCTGATAGAAAGTTTTTCCGATATTTCTTGTGAGGTAAATCCTTTGCAAACAAGATCGAGAACATCGCATTCTCTATTTGTAAGTCTATTGAGACTGTGTGAAGAATTAATAGAATGGAAAGCAACCATTTGAAGAATTTCCTGACTAAAATAATTACCGCCTTTATATACTTCATTGATCGCTTGTTGAAGTTCGTATTTTGTTGCCTTTTTCTGAACAAACCCCTTTACACCAGCATGGATCATTTGTGAATAATGGAGTAGGTCTGCAAACATTGACAATGCAATGATTTTTAAATTGGGTGAGAGCTTTAGAATTTTCTTAGTCGTTTCAACCCCGTCAATGATCGGCATATTGATATCCATTAAAACCACATCGGGGATTGAATGCCGTACAAATTCAATACATTGATTGCCATCGGCGGAATCAAAAATTACTTCAAATCCATCAATCTGGTTAAGGACAAGTAGCAGTCCCTCTCTAAAAAGGTCGTGATCATCAACCACTGCTATTGTAATCGAATTAATTTTCATTTTTTATGATATACGGAATCATGAGATGGGCTTTCATTCCTTTTGCACAAGAACTTTCAAATATGATTTTGCCATTTAACGTATTAATCCTGTTTTGAATATTATTCAAACCCATCCCGGAATTACTTCGCAATTCCTCATCTACATCAAAACCCTTCCCATTATCTTCATAATATACATTCAATAGATTGTTTTCAGTTTTCAATTTCAAGAATATTTGTGACGCATCGGAATGTTTCAATGTATTATTAATCAGCTCTGCAATTGCACGGTAAATAATCAGCTCTTCCTTAGTATCAAGGCGTTTCGTTTCACAACAATCAAAGTTGAACTGTATTTTTTCACATACTTTCATGGGTGTGATAAGATTTGTCAAAGCCGCTATTAACCCATGCTTTTCTAAAATATGGGGACTGATATTATGTGATATCCTTGACACATCCTTAATAGCATTGTCAATAATAGTTTTTAGTTTAGACTCGATCTCTCGTTTACTATTGTTGTTTGCGGCATCTATATATGCTTGGAAGTATAAATTTATAGCCGCAAGGACAGGTCCTAACCCATCATGTAAATCACTTGCTAATCTTTTGCGCTCTTTTTCTTCCGTTAGAATTACGACATCAATCATTTTTTGCTGTATAGCTTTTTTCTCAATCATCTCACGATTCAATGCGATATTTAGATTTTCCAAATGTCCAGTATTTAATTGTAGTTCCTTAACATTGCCTTGAATTGTCGAGAAGAACACATTGAGGATATAGTAAACTAACAAACCGATAAGTAAGAAATGCAAAATGCGTACGGCTACACATGCAAACTGACAATTGAGAAAATTATATTGCAAGGGGATAAAAGAAATCTTGGTGATCATTAAAATGCCGACTATCAACACAGCGAGAAATGAAGCAATGAATATCAATAAGGCTTCATTCTTTTTTGAAATGAAAAGCGAATAAATAATTGCCAGCACAAACCACAAACTTGCAACATCGATTAGCCCCAAGAGAAGGCTATAACAGCCCGTGAGAAAAAGCAGAAATATGAAACTCCAAATTTTAAAACTAAGGCCAATTCTATTTCTGATGAAAACAAATACGACTGAAGTGAGTCCTAAAAACGGTGGGATGTATCGCGGAAGTTGGTATTGACTTTCCCGGATTGCAAAGTAAATTATAATATTAAGAGGTATGGACATCAGCGCAATAAGCACAATGCTATTGTCGGTAATTTTATTAAGGACTTTATTATGCATGGTATATAACGGTTGAATAGTTAGTTAACATTTGTTGTTTTTATCCCACCATTCTTGCCATCTCGGATAGTCTTCTCTAAAACTTATCCCAGTGTTTTTTATAAGTGCCCACTGTGGTCGCCGGCGAACATTCCAATCCTGATCTTTTGACTTGCCCCGTGAAAAGTGTGCCAATGATAAGTTAGTTGTTTCCATACCATTGTCTCTTGTAGTTTCTGAAGGCCTTGGTCAAGTTCTTTCGCGACACTGTTCACATCAGCCTGAAGCTCCCCGATATTCCGGTACCGCTGGGCAGAATCTTTCTTGAGACATCTCGCAACGACCTGCTGCAATGTTGTCGGGACATCGTCTCTGATGCTCTTAATAGGTTCCGGTTGCTCGTGAATAAATAGACAGTAGCGATGTTGGGATGAGCAAGCTTTGCAGCGGCGCGTGCTTCATTGGAGAAGCGAGCCTTATCATCGTCGGTGACGACTGTGCGCGAGGGGAGTAGTTTGAGAGCCACGGTACGATCGAGCGAAATATCCTGGGCCTTATACACTACGCCCATTCCGCCTTCGCCCAATTTTTCGAGGATCTTGAAGTGAGAGACTGTCTGGCCGATCAAGGTATGTTCCCTTGATAGTATCTAGTATGAGTTAGCGTTCGGTGCTTGAGGGGGATGGATCCACTAATACAGCAAGACCAACGTATTGGAGTTCGAGGTCAAAAGCAAATGATGCATACCGACGATGAGATTCCGGAGGATTGCAGGGGCTTTCAGTGCTTTCGGATCACACCGCAGAAGTTTGCGGAGCTACTCGGCATCAGCCCGGCAACACTCCGTAACTGGGAACAAGGCAGAAGGAAACCCGAAGGCGCAGCCCGCGTTCTTCTCTGTGTCGCAGCGAAATATCCAAAAGCTGTTTTGGATACCGTTAGCGCCTGACCTCCATAGCCCCAGGAGAATACCCCGGAGGTCAAAATAGAACGATAGCGCCACGCCTAAAAGAAGAAATCCCGACTGGTCTTCACCAATCGGGATTGTCGTTATGCGGTACTTCACACTTGGCGGACTTTACAATCATCGATCGCGCAGATGCACTCAAGCACCTACTCACATGGCTTTCGGCTCGCCGAAGCTCAAAGTTGCAGGTTCAACCCGCTGTCATAAAAAAAAAGGGCCAAATCTTTTCAGAATCGGCCATTTCCGTAGCGGGGGCCCGCTACTTTCGGCAGTTGCAACTGTGCATCGAGTCTTTGAATTCACATTGGAATAATAGTATCAGGCCCTACTTCTTAACAGTGAGCAAATACACATCTGACGGATTTGATCTACGGATCACTGCCAGGTCTTTGCCGTCGGGTGACCACCTGAAATGTGCTATCTCATCTGAGGGAAAGTGTGTGATCTGCTTCGGTTTTCCTCCAGCCAGAGATTGCATCCAAATGTTTGGAACATTGTTGGCTGTAATGATAAGACATAGTCCCCGTCCATCAGGAGTCCATTCCACCGATGATGTTATTGGCAAAGTCTGCAGCAACTTGCGCGACTTCACATCAACGATTACCGTTTCATACTGCTCCAACTTTTGATTGTAGCGGCTGCTTGAAAGCCGGATCCCGTCTGGCGAAAGACGTAGTTCAGACACATCCTCTCCAACTTCAGCAAACATGGTGTCAACCTGCTTGCCATCATTTCTAACTTTCAACAATACGCTGTCGTTCATGATGTACAACCATTCTTCATCTGCCGACAATGCCATGCTGGCCAAAGATGTTCCCTGATAAATGTTCTGGCGTGAGCCACTTTGAAGATCGACTCTCCAAATGTTGGAGCGCCCAGATCCGAAAGATTCGAAGTAGAAAGTGCGAGTGTCCCGCGCAATCTGTGGCGGGAAAAGAAAAGTGCGTGATTTAGCTCCCCCAGATGCGAATGTGGTGACTATCCGACTTGCTGAAGCAAAACCAATTGTATCGCTATAGAGCGTCGTGAGCTTCGAGCCGTCGGGGTACACGGCTTTCAGGGTATGTTCTCGCGAGTTCCCTGTCACGAACAAGATCCTGTTGTCAGCGGTCCAACTCGTCCACCCCTGTACCATTTGTTCCCAGGTTGGCACCTTCTGAATCTTGAATTCATCCCCGGAAGGCAACACCCACAGTGAATTTGCATATGTCGATTGAATTGCCAAAAGAGATTTGCCGTCAGCACTTGCACTCAAATCGCTGAATCCGTTTGCATCCGACGTTATTTTACGCACTTCACCTTGAGGATATGAAACATTCCAAATTTGAGATGTTTCGCCCTTGGTTCTCTCTCCCGTTAGCAAGAGGCTCCTTGCATCTGCCGCCCAGAACACGTTGTCAATTCTTGACCATAAAGGATTTAAAATGTCAACTTCTGTTGAATCGATGAGATTACGGATCATAAGCCCTGTTCCTACAAAACCTCCGGAAAAACATTTGAGCGCGATCAATCTCCCATCGGGTGACCATGCACGACCGTTCGAAATTACGCGGTAGAAATATTTCTCGGTTGAGTCGAGTCCGCTCTTTCTTTCGTCGCTCCCATCCTCATTCATTGTCACCAACTTCCGAAACCTGTTGATTGCCAGACGTCTTCCATCAGGAGAGATGGCAAAATGGGACAGGCGACCTCTCACGATAATTTTGGGCTCACCTCCCAAGCGTGCGAGTCGGCACAAGTTAGATTCATACATGAAGTACAGATAATTGCCATCGGGTGAAAACGTTAGTCCGGGGAAGAAGCCAAAGCTGCCTTCATCAGCTTGCCAGAGTTTTGTCGTGCTGGCCGACGGAATGTGTTTTAAATACAGATTGCAGCCCTTGGATACTCTTGTTGAATAGGCAACGTATTGTCCATCGGGCGAGAGTGCTGCGACTAGTATGTCACCTGAGTTTGTCAGCTTCTGAATCTCCAACGATTCGTACTTTAACGAGTTATCTATCAAGAACGTGGATACAGCCACCCAGACCATGGCAACGACACATACCAATATGATTCCTATCGGCAGCGGATTTCTTAACGCCTTCTTGAGTCGAGAGGCTTTCGGCAATACAGACATTCTGCCGCTTCCAGAAGTCTGTGTCTTTCCTTTGATGCGGTCCAGTTCAGAACGAAGATCTCCAACAAAATCACTTACCGTTTGATAGCGATCCTCTTTTGGTTTCGCAAGTGCGTGAGAGACAATCGTCTGTAATTCTTCCGATGTATTGACGTTCGACTTCGAAAGAGGAAGCGGATCCTCATTCATGATCGAGTATATTACCGCCGCATCGTGCTCCCCACGGAACGGGAGTTTCCCAGCCAGCATCTCATTTAGCACAACTCCGAGCGACCAGATATCACTTCTGTGATCGACCTCGTCTCCCCGTGCTTGTTCAGGCGACATGTATGCAACAGTGCCAAGCGTCGACCCTGTCTTGGTCAGTTGTGTTTGTCCTCCAAGTTTCGCCAGGCCGAAGTCGAGGATTTTCGCAATTCCGTCACTCGTGACAATGACATTTGCAGGCTTGATGTCCCTGTGGACAATTCCTTTGTCGTGTGCCTTCTGAAGTCCTTGTGCTACTTGGATGACGATGTCAATGGCTTCATCAATCTGGAGTCCACCTTTGGCAATCTTCGACTTCAATGTCTCCCCATCGTAGCAGGCCATTGAGATGAACATCTGATGCTCATCGGTCTCGTCAATTTCGTACACTGTGCAGATGTTAGGGTGGTCAAGTGCGGAGGCTGCTTGGGCTTCGTGAACAAAGCGCTGTTTTGCCTCGTCGTCACGGGTGAGTTCAGGTGGGAGAAACTTTAGCGCAACAGTGCGCTTGAGCTTGGTGTCTTCGGCCTTGTAGACCACACCCATTCCTCCGCAGCCAAGCTTTTCGAGAATCTTGTAGTGAGAGATGGTCTGCCCGATCACTGGTTGCTCCTGTTGGTGGGAATCGGGACTTCAGATGGAAATACAACATTGACGGGCGGATACTTGACTAACGTACGACTGTTCAGGCTGAAAGGCAACTGCGCAACGGGAAAGGCTGGAGACTAAAGCAGGAAGGAAACGCTGAGTTCAAAACGGACGAATAATTGTCGGAGCTTGGATCGTTGGCTCGCGGCTATGAACCTGCAACCGTTCATGAAATGAAAATGCCGATCAACATTGGTCAATCGGCATTTCCGGCGTAGCGGGGGCACGCGTTGCACATGATAGAAACTTTGCACTTTTTCCCGCAGATTTGATTTGTATGCCTGTTTTGGAAAGCCTTAGGTAAATCAGTTGGCATTTTTCGCTCATCCGCTGTACAGCACGGCCTGAGGTAATCATTACCTGAGGCTATGTCACATTGGCCATTATTCCCTTGCTTCTTTTTTTCTGCACCTTTATATTAAGTGCAGAACATTAGAACCGCACCTATGAACCCTGTTATCAAATATCTCAAAGACCACAAGGGATACGCTCGCATGAAGGATATGAAGGCGAGTGCAATCCATACGAGAGAAATCCTGAAGCTCGTCGACGAGGGACAAATCGTCAAGGTGAAGCCCGGACTCTATCGCCTGGCCGATCTTCAGCCCGACGAGGCAAGTGGACTGATAGAAGTATGCCTTGCGATGCCAAAAGCTGTCATTTGTCTTGCGTCAGCACTTGCGTTCCATGAACTCACTACGTTTATGCCCCCCTCTGTGAACTTCGCAATCCCCAGGTCAGACAAGCCAATCAAGCTTCGATACCCTCCGAACAACCCATTCTATTTTTCGGAAGAACAATACAAAGCAGGTATCGAACGACACGATGTCAAAACCGGACATGTCCGAATCTACGGTCCGGAGAAAACCATTTGCGATTCCTTTCGATTTCGAAACCGATTTGGAGAAGATCTTGCCCTTGAAGGACTCAAGGAGTATCTTCGTCGTCGGAACCGCGATCTGAACAAGCTTATGAAGTTCGCGGAAGTGTGCAGGGTCAAGGGTATTGTTCATCAGTACGTGAAAGCTCTCGTCGGATGAAAAAGAGCGTAACGAACACAGCTGCCTCCGTCCTGGCCCGCCTGAAAAATCTTTCCGAAAGAGATTACCTCGATTTCAATTTCCTATTGCTCCGTTATATCCAAGAACGCTTCCCC
>QYQB01000069.1 GCA_007280275.1 bacterium
ACGATCTTCACAAGAACCAGTCGGAGGAAAAGGATGGACAAGTCTGAGATCAAAACGAGAGTCGAAAGGGTTACTGCCCAAATCTTGAAAGTCGACCCGAAAGAAATCACGCCGACTGCAAATTTCTCATTCGACCTGGGCGCCGACTCGATGCAGAGCATCGAGCTCATCGCAGCGTTCGAAGAGGAATTTGATATCCAGATGGATGAACAAAAAGCACGGGAAGTGGGGACGGTCGAGGGCGCGGTCGAATTCATTGCTGGCTACCTGAAGTAGACAACCTGGGGAGGTTCTATGTCTGAAACTTCAGCTTTGCCGTCGAAGGACCTTGAGCATGTCTTCTATCCGCAGTCTGTCGCTGTCCTCGGCACCAATCGCGTCGTCGGTACGGTCCCGCACGACATCTTCGCGAACATCCTGAAGGACAACTTCCAGGGAATTGTGTACCCGGTCAGTCCGAAAGAGCGATCGGTGGCGGGCGTCCGCGCGTACAAGTACGTGCTCGACATTCCCGACCCTGTCGATCTCGCAATCCTCGTTTTCCCGAGCACCGTCTGCAATCTGGCTCTCGAGCAGTGTGGGCAGAAGGGGGTCAAGTCAGCGATCATCATCTCGGCCGGTTTCCGCGAGATTGGAGCGGCGGGGCTGAAGCGGGAGGAAGAGATCAAGGCGATCGCAAAGAAGTACAACATTTCGTTTATCGGACCCAACTGTCTTGGTGTCATCAACACCGATCCTCTCTCGCACCTGAACGCGTCCTTCGCGCGGAAAATGCCGGAGGAGGGGAACATTGCATTCCTTTCGCAAAGCGGCGCTCTCTGCACAGCTGTCCTCGACTACGCTCAAGCCAAGCACATAGGCTTCTCGAAGTTCGTGAGTTTTGGCAACAAGGCCAACATCAATGAAATCGATTTGATGCGGTACCTGAAGAATGACCCCAAGACGAAAGTCATTCTTGTCTACCTCGAAGAGATCACGGATGGCATTGCGTTGATGAACGCTGCGCGCGAGATTATTTCAGAATCGGGCAAACCGGTCCTTGTGCTGAAATCAGGCCGCACTCGCGAAGGCGCGGCCGCCGCTGCGTCTCATACAGGTTCACTCGCAGGAAGCGATGAAGTATGCGATGCAGCATTCAGACAAGCCGGCATCATTCGGTGCTCGACGATCGAAGAAATGTTCCACAACGCGATAGCCCTCGCCTATCAGCCCTTGCCGCGAGGCAAACGCGTTGCGATCATCACCAACGCGGGGGGGCCCGGTGTGCTGGCGACAGATGCTGCGATAAAACAGAATCTTGATCTGGCAAAATTCTCCGACGCTACCCTGGAGATCTACAAGAAGAGTCTCCCGGCGACCGCGAACATCAAGAATCCCGTCGATGTAATCGGCGACGCGAGGGCAGACCGGTACAAAGTCGCTCTCGGAGCAGCGCTGCAGGATCCCGGAGTCGATGGAGTCCTTGTTATTCTGACTCCCCAGTCGATGACTGATATCGAGAACATTGCTGAGGAGGTATGCAACACAGTCGGCAAATTCGACAAACCGGCCTACGCTTCGTTCATGGGTGAAAAAGATGTTGCAGCTGGAATAGACATCCTCCAGCAGAGGAGCATCCCTCACTATATTCTCCCGGAATCGATGTGTAAGGCCTTTGCGAGTGCGCTCTTTTTCAAGCATCACCGTGAAATGGACTCCGAAGAGGTGCCAACATTCGCTGGCATCGAAAAAGAAAAAGCACGAGGGGTACTTCAGAAAGCCCTGGCAGCCGGCAGAACCTACTTGACCGAAGAAGAATCGGTTCCTATCCTCGAAGCGTACGGATTGCCGACTCTGCCTTCTGGTCTCGCAAAGTCGAGGCAAGAGGCCATCAGCATCGCTGAACGAATAGGTTTCCCGGTCGTCATGAAAGTCGATTCAGACGACATCGTTCACAAGTTCGATGTAAAAGGTGTGCTCCTTGATGTCCGAACCGCTGACGCGGCCGGCGCGGGTTATGATGCTATTTTGCACGATGTGGAAATGGCGAAGCCGGGAGCGAGGATCAAAGGCATCTATATTCAAAAGATGGTGACAAGAGGGGAAGAAGTGATTCTGGGTGTCAAGCGCGATAGCTCGTTCGGGGCTGTCATCATGTTCGGACTTGGTGGGTTATTTGTGGAGGTGTTCAGGGATGTGAGTTTCCGCGTCGCTCCCCTCGGACCTCGATCCGCATCGGAAATGGTCCGTGAAATCAGGGCGTATTCGATGTTGGCAGGAGCACGTGGGAAGAAACCACGTGATATCAGGAGCGTCGAAGAGTGTATTCAACGTCTCTCCGCGCTCGCAGTCGATTTTCCGGAAATCAAGGAACTCGACATCAATCCATTGATTGTGAATGACGAAGGCGGCGGTTGTTTCGTCGCCGATGCCAGGATCATGCTCTAGTCAGAGGAGGACGCCCGCGTGAGGATCATCATTCACGACAACTATGAAGCTCTGAGCAAGTGGACGGCGTACTATGTCGCTAAAAGGATAACGGATTTCAATCCGACGACGGAGAAGCCGTTCGTCCTGGGACTTCCGGCGGGCATGTCGCCTGTCGGGACGTACCAACAGTTGATAAGTCTTCATCAGGAAGGGAAGGTGACGTTCCGCAATGTCGTAGCCTTCGGCCTGAATGAATATGCCGGGATCCCCGAAGACCATCCCCAAAGTCATCACTCGGTGCTCTGGAACAATTTCTTTGGCCAGATCGACATCCAGCCTGAGAATGTCCGACTGCTGGATGGGAACGCCGCCGATTATGACCGGGAATGTCAGGATTATGAAGAGAATATCAAGACATCGGGCGGGATTCACCTTTTCCTCGGAAGCATAGGCCCGGACGGCCACATTGGATTCAATGAGCCTGGCTCGTCACTTTCCTCGCGAACGCGTATCAAAACCATCACCCCCGGCGCGAGAGCGGCAAATGCGCGGTGGTTTGGCAACGACATAAACAAAGTTCCCAAGACCGGTCTCACGATGGGCGTCGGAACGTTGATGGATGCCGAGGAAGTTGTGATGGTGATCAGCGGGTTCAATAAAGCCCGCGCACTGCAGAAGATCCTCGAAGACGAAGTCAATCATATGTGGACGGTCTCGATGCTCCAGCTCCATCAGCACGGCATGATCGTCTGTGACGATGAAGCGACGATGGAACTGAAGGTGGGTACGGTAAAGTACTTCAGAGACATCGAAAAAGAGAATCTGGGATTGCCGGAATTCTGACGGCGTACTTTCACGATGGATCGTTCGGAGTTCGCTGTTTCGTTCTTGAAGTTTTGTCGCTGGTTTGGTACCATTTGATGTTTCTCCTGATGCCCGGTGCTCATCGGTATCATCATTCCGTTGATCCTGTCCGTTTTACCTCTTGGGCATCTTCCTTGATCTTTTCATCTGAATCCGAACGTGGCTTGACTATGGCTTACACTCATCTTACTGAAGAACAGATAAGGAAGCTGGTCGAACAGGATTGCACCGCCGCCGATTGGCGGCAGGTCACGATCTCTCCTGGTTGCGACCTGACAAGAATTAATGGTGTTCATTTCTATGGAACGGTGCGGATTGGCGACACGGGAGATTCACACGCCGTTGATGGAGTCAAGTTACTGTGCGGCATTTATGGAGCCTCAATAGCCGATTGCGACATCGGCGATCATGTCCGCATCGCAAATATCGGCTCGGTCATCTCCAACTACATCATCGAGAATGATGTCATCATTCAGGATGTCGCTGCCTTAGTCGCCGATCCGAATGCGTCATACGGAAACGGAGTCGAGCTCGAGACGATCAACGAGGGGGGAGGCCGTGGTGTTAAGATCATCAACGATCTCACCTCCCAGGCTGCCTACGTCCAGGGGATGCTGCGACACAACGCTGCCTTTACGAAGAAACTTGATGAGCTTGTGGAGGCGAAGGCGAAGGAAGCGAAAACTGAAAAGGGCCGCGTTGCAAGGGGGGCGAAGGTGCTCCATTGCGGTACGATACGCAACGTAACCATAGGCGTGCACGCTCGCGTGCACGGCGCTCAATTCCTTGAAAATGGCACGATCAACAGCTGCATCGAGCATCCGACGGAAGTTGGCGAAGGAGTCCAGGCGAAATCATTCATTCTCTCAGAAGGTGCGCGCGTTGAAAGCGGAGCTGTTCTCGACAAAGCGTATGTGGGTCAGGGTGTGAAGATGGGAAAGCAGTTCTCAGCGGAAAGCTCTCTCTTTTTCGCGAACTGTGAAGCATTCCACGGTGAAGCGGTATCGCTTTTTGGCGGGCCTTATACGGTGACGCATCACAAGTCGACACTCCTGATTGCCGGATTGTTCTCTTTCTACAATGCAGGAAGCGGAACGAACCAAAGCAACCACATGTACAAGCTTGGGCCCGTCCATCAGGGCGTGCTGGAACGCGGCTGCAAAACGGGTTCGTTCTCGTATCTGCTGCTTGAGGCTCATATCGGAGCCTTCAGCGTCGTTATCGGCAAGCATTATGCAAACCTCGATCTCCCGAACCTTCCGTTCTCGTACATATCGGAGGAGGAAGGAAATTCGAAAATCGTGCCCGGTATGAACCTGCCCGCTGTCGGCACCGTGCGCGACGGGGAGAAATGGCCGAAGAGGGATGGCCGCAAAGCCCCAAAGAAGCGCGATCTTATCATCTTCGATGTGTTTTCTCCGTACACGATAGAAAAGATGAGACGGGGAAGGAACGAGCTTCTTGCGCTCAGCGAAAAGGTGCCACGAGAGAAATCGTTTGTGATGTATGGCGGAGCGCAATTGAGCCGTCTCTTGCTGAAAAAGGGGGCGAAATACTACTCGCTTGGGATCGCCCGGTATCTGCAGGAGAAAGTGCTGGACAGAGTGCGTGAAGCGCTTACGAAAGAAAAACAATGGAGCGCTGCCATCGCTTCTTTGAAGCCTTTGTCGATGCTTGAGAAGCCCGAGGAATGGACCGATGTCAGCGGCCTGCTGACGCCGCGTGAACGCCTGGCTGCACTTGAAGAGACGGTCGCGAGCGGCACGTGCTCTTCCTATGACGAGCTCCTCGCTGAGTTCCAGGCAATGTACGATTCTTACCGGAACGACGAGTGGCAATACATCTATGATATTTACTCGAAAGAATACGAAATCCAGCTGAATGCTGTGACGAGAGAACAGCTGCTCGCGGCGGCAGACGACTGGGAGAAGGCGGCTTCCTCTCTCCAGGGAATGGTCACCGAGGATTCGAAGAAGGAATTCGGTGCCTTTGCGCGGATCGGGTACGGACTCGATCAAACTGAAGAGAACGTGCAGAAAGACTTCGAGGCCGTCCGGGGGACAATCGAAACGAACGGCGTGGTTCAGAAGCTTGCTGCCGAGGGAGATGCTATTCGACTGCGGAAAGAGCAATTCAAGAACCTGTTAACATCAACTACGGCATAGAGCCAATTTCGATGATCGGGCGGCAGTTCAGCGGCACCGTCCTGGTGAACGCTGCCGGATCAGCGATGGCTCGTCATTCCAACCACAGGAGGAGTAGCGATGAAGACGTATGAGTTGAAGGATGTTGCAGCCCCTAATCTTCTTGAAGGCATGTTTCCGTATTCGCTTCCCCCGCTGATCACATTCGACGGGAAGATCCACGAGCTCATTGACGGAACGGTCGTGGAGTTTGACCCGAACGAAGTGAAGACGCGGGATATCCACATCACCGACACGACATTCCGTGACGGCCAGCAGGCTCGGCCCCCGTACACAAAAGAGCAGATGGTGAGGCTCTTTGAAATGATGTCGCGTCTTGGCGGGCCCAACGGCGTTATCCGGCAATCCGAGTTCTTCCTGTACACGAAGAACGATCGCGAGACCATCGAAGCGTGCCGGGGGCTCAATCTTCGCTACCCGGAAATCACAGGCTGGATTCGTGCGAACAAGGGAGATTTCCGCCTCGTGAAGGAGATGGGCTTGAAGGAGACCGGTATGCTGACGTCATCGTCGGACTACCACATTTTTCACAAGCAGAACCAAACCCGCAAGCAGGCGATGGATCAGTACGTTGAAGTCGTGGAAGCCGCGTTTGAGGCAGGTGTTCGGCCGCGCTGCCATTTGGAAGATGTGACTCGCGCTGATCTTCCTGGATTTGTTTTTCCTTTTGTCCAGAAGCTCGAGCGACTGAGCGAACAGGTGCCGGAGCATATGAAAGTGAAAATCCGGTTGTGCGACACGATGGGATTCGGCATTTCCTACCCGAATGCTGCAGAACCCCGGTCAATACCGAAGCTGATCTGGCGCCTGAGAAACGAAATCGGCGTCTCGGCCGATCGGCTCGAGTGGCATGGTCACAACGATTTCCACAAGGTCCACGTCAATGGAGCGAGCGCGTGGATCTACGGGTTGAATGCTGTGAACACAACACTATTCGGCTTCGGTGAGCGCACGGGGAATCCGCCGCTTGAGGGTGCCACCATAGAATATGTTGCCCTGAAGGGAGGGCTCAACGGCGTCAATCTCCAGGTCGTTACGGAACTGGCGGAGTACTACGAGAAAGTCATTGGGACTCAGCTTGCAGCGAACTACCCGTTTGTCGGGAAGGATTTCAACACGACACGGGCCGGCATACACGCGGGGGGTCTGAGGAAATTCGAGCAGATCTACAATATCTTCGATACGACGGCGCTTCTGAACCGTCCGCCACGCGTCTCCATTACAGACAAATCAGGGTCCGATGGCGTTGCGCTCTGGGTCAACGAGTTCCTTGGCCTCAAAGGTGAGGAGCGCCTGACCGTGATGAAAGTGGCAAAGATCTTCCGATGGGTGATGGATCAGTACGAAAAGGATGGGAGGATGTCGTCCGTCACAGATCAGGAGCTGGAAGACCAGGTAAAGATTCACTTACCGGAGTACTACAACAAACACAAAAAGAACTAAGGAAGGCAGGAAACTAGCATGAGAGTCATCATACAATCAGAGTATGACTTAGTCAGCAAGTGGGTTGCGTCGTACGTCATCCGCAAGATTCGCGATTTCAAACCGACGCCGGACAAGCCGTTCGTGCTTGGCCTACCCACCGGGTCATCTCCACTGGGCACGTACAAAGAACTGGTGGCGATGCACAAGGCTGGGAAAGTGTCGTTCCAGAACGTCGTCACGTTCAATATGGATGAGTACATCGGCATTCCCAAAGATCATCCGGAAAGCTACCATTCATTCATGTGGAACAACTTTTTCAATCACATCGACATCAAGAAAGAGAACGTCAACATTCTCAACGGCAATGCCAAAGATCTTGAGAAGGAATGCGCCGACTACGAAGCAGCAATCAAGAAAATCGGCGGAATCCACCTCTTCCTCGGCGGCATCGGTCCGGACGGTCACATTGCATTCAATGAGCCGGGATCGTCACTCTCCTCGCGGACACGCGTGAAGACATTGACGCTGGATACGATTCTTGCGAACGCCCGATTCTTCGATAACGACATCACCAAGGTGCCGAAGACCGCCTTGACGGTCGGTGTCGCTACGGTGCTCGATGCGAAGGAAGTCCTGATCATCATCAACGGGTACAAGAAGGCGCGTGCACTTGCCAACGTCGTTGAAGGAGGCGTCAACCACATGTGGACGGTAAGCGCACTCCAGCTTCATCCGCACGGCATCATCGTGACCGACGACGAGGCGACGCTTGAGCTGAAGGTCGGAACGGTGAAGTACTTCAAGGACATCGAAGCGCCGAATCTCGATCCGGCAACATTGCTGCGCTGAGCAGCGAGCAGCGATACAACGAAAGCGGGCGAGGATTCCTCGCCCGCTTTGTATGTACCCCGGTTGAATCGAGATCACTTGTAGAGCATGTACTTCTTGCTTCGCCCTTTGAACCGAGCGAGTTCATCGCTCCAGGACGCAAAGATTTCTTCGGGGCGCTTTCCATCCCTGATCATCTTCACCAACCTCGTTGTCGCCGTCAGCCGTTCGATGACGGTTTCGTCCCATACCATCTTGTCCGCGTGCAGTCGGTGGAAGGCCCAGACGAGTGCAATCCCGGTCCTGTACGGCTCGACCAGATTCCGATCCGTAATGTTCACGAAAATACCCTTACAGAGCTGGCCGCTCAATTCTGGATCACGACCCAGGTGCGGTTTTCGTACCGGCGTGAATTCCACTGGCTCGAATACGACTCCCCGGAGTTTGAGTCCGTTCAACATATCCGCAGCCTTGCGATGATCGATCCAGGGGGCGCCGACATACTCAAACGGTTTGTCGGTGCCGCGTCCTTCGGAGATATTCAATCCCTCGAACAGGCATGTCCCGGTGTAAGCGATAACCGAATTCAGGGTAAGCAGGTTGGGTGAGGGTTTTCGCCAGTCAAGACCGGTTTCGTCATACCACATCGATCGCTTCCAACCTTTCATCTCCACGACATGGAGTGTCGCGGTGACGCCGCCATGGAGCATCTTTTCGCCATTGTAGAGGCGTGCCAACTCCCCCATGGTCATTCCATGCAGAACCGGTATTGTTCCGAATGACCCGAACCGGTAGAGGAACTCATCGTCGGGAACGAATCCGTCCTGCTTCAAGCCGGTCATCGGATTCGGACGATCCAGAACCACGAGTTCGATATTGTTTTCGGCCGCCGCTTCCATCACAAAGCCCAGGATGTTGACATGCTCGTAGAACCGTGTTCCAACTTCCTGAATATCGAACACAATGACGTCGATGTCTTTGAGCATGTCGGGTGTTGGCTTATGGATCTCCCCATACAACGAGTATTTTACGAGACCGGTTTCTTTGTCGATATCCTTTTCCTTGTCTCTCTGAATCGAGTAGTCGTTCGTCCGGATATTGAATTCCATCCCGAAAAGGACCTTGAGCTGAGCCCCGCTATACCGAAACAGTGCATCGGCGATATGTGTGCCATTCGAGAGTCGTCCGGTGTGGTTGGAAACGAGCGCGAGTCTCTTTCCATTTATCAGGTGGCTGTATTCGGGAAGAAGTCTGTCGGCCCCGACCCGAACCTCCACGTATTCTGCCGACTGGTCAGCCCTTGGGAAGGTGCTAGAGCAGAATGCCAGCGAGACGGCGAGCAGGAAACCGAACCGATCAATCCAGTGAGCGTTCATATGCTGTTTCACGTGAACATTTGAGAAATATCCGGAGTATTGTGACACGGTACTCTGACGCGTAGCACTGCGGAGGTGAACAAACGCTCGAAGAGGAGGCAGGCCATCATCGAGCCGGGGTCCAAGATCCGATGATCCGGCCCTTCTCATAGATCCTGCTCTTGCTTTGCGAGGAACTATTGTTTCGTCCTGAACTTCACCTTCAATGTCTTTATCTCGAACGGAGAGAATTTAAGCGACAGCTTCGACTTGGCGATCTTGAGCGCTGTCAAATCCTGTTCCAGCAAATCGCACTCGGAAGCGGCATCAGCACGGATACCGAACGTCATGGTCGTCTTCAACGAGTGTCCATACGCCTCGTGGAGACGGATGATGACTTCATCAGAGTCTTCTGCCTTCTTGATACTGTCAATCACGATGCCTGGACTCGAAATTGAAACCAGGGATGGCACAGACCCGGCTGTGCCCGGGATTACGACAAGCGGTTGATTGAGTTCGCGCGCGCGTTGGAGGGTCTCTCCGCCACGCCAGTCGCTGCTGTGCGGATACAACGCGTACGTGAACACATGCTCTCCCTGGTCCGTAAGCCGGACGTCGTTGAGGCGCAGGGGGTCGAGTGCGTGTGGATAGTGAGGGGATCGAAGCAGGGTGAGTCGCATGGTTGTGTCGGAAGCGTCGTACCCATACTTGCAGTCGTTAAGGAGGCTCACACCGAACTTCTGTTCCGAGAGATCAGCCCACTGTTGTGCCGGGACCTCGAATTTTGCCTTCTGGTGGCTGTCAACAGGCTTGGTCGTTCGTCGCAGCGCGCCGAACTGGATCTCGTACGTTGCCGCATGCGTCTTGACGTTCAAGGGAAACGCGACTTTGAGAAGGGTTTGCTTCTCCTTCCAGGAGACGGAAGTCTGAAAGTCGACGCGGGGAGACTTGTGGTAGAAGTGAATGTCTTGAGTGAGCCGTGATCCGTTGTCCGACTTCAGTTCAAGCCGCAGCGTCGCCCGAAGTGGCCCCTCTTCAACAATGCGGAGCCGTTCGAACCTGAAGAGATCGATGGGCTTATTCGTATAGTCCGCATCGATATCCCAGGCGTCCCATTGTTTCGGAACATCCTTATAGGCCTGGAAATGGTTGATGCGTGCTCCCTTGGCAACGAGCTCTCGTCGCAGCGACTTATCGTGCAAGGAGGAAATCTGGCCGCGTGAATCGAATCGCACCCGATAACGGGGAGTTTCAACCAAGCGGTTGGTGATCTTCCAGTGGGCCGGGACAATCGGCTTCGCCGCCGAGGGTGTGATGAGAAGCTGCGAGAACGAGAGAGGAGGTATGTTCTCGAGGTAGCAAAGAATAAGGACTGTCCCTTTTCTTCGCCCGAGCACCTGGTGGTCGACAGCGTTTCCGCTGCCATCGGTCACGACGAAAGACTTCTCCTGTGATTTCGTTTCAACAACGATGTACTCGCTCCGCTTCCAGCTCAACGGATTGAAGACCGAAAAACGGGAATCCTTCTGCGGTTTCTTTCTTCCTTCCTTCTCCACCAGTCCTGAAAGAGACTGCTCCTGGATGTGATGACAGGAAGCCCGGAGCGCTGCAAAATCATTGCGGACGTCATCGTACGCTTCTGCGATCGCCGTGCCGGGCACGATGTCGTGGAATTGATTGAGGAGGAGTTTCTTCCATGCCTGCTCGATCTGTTGCTGCGGATATTTTCTCGAAGCACCTTTGTTCCCGTGGAGCATCCCAAGCACGGCGAGCAACTCCGTAGCATAGAGGAGTCCTTCTGACTGGCGATTCTCTCGTTTCACCCAGCCGTGGGTCGTGAATGTGCCGCGGTGTTTTTCAAGATATAGCTCATCGCCCCAGGTCTCAAACTCTTTCGCGTGTTCCTCAATTGTTTTGAAGAACTGCGTCGTGGTCGAGATGGTGGATGTGGGCAGTCCAACCATCGTCTTCAGGACGCGCGCGGTCTCCAGTTGCTCCGCTGTCGGTCCGCCGCCGCCGTCACCATAGCCGAATGTCTGAATTGTGTGAGGGCTCTTTTGTTTCTCGTGGTAACCATCCCAGCTTTTTTTCAGGTCCTTCGGAGTAACAGATCCTTCAAGACCGACCGCGGGAATGTGTGCGAGCACTTTACTCCCGTCGATGCCTCGCCACCAGAATGTATTATGTTTGAACGGGTTCGTGTCGTTCCAGGTCAGCTTCGTCGTGAAGAAGTACCGGATGCCTGACTTCTTCATGATCTGCGGAAGCGCCCAGCTATATCCAAATGTGTCGGGAAGCCAGAGAATGTCGGAGTCCACCCCGAGCTCGTTTTTGAAGAATCGCTTGCCATGGAGAACCTGGCGTACAAGCGACTCACCATTGGGGATATTGCAATCGGGCTCGACCCACATCGAACCGATCGCGTGCCATCGCCCTTCGGCAATCCTTTGCTTTATTTCCTTGAACACCTCCGGGTAATGGTCCTTTGTCAATTGGTAGAGGTACGCCTGGCTCTGGCTGAAGTTGAATTCCGGATATTCCTCCATCAACCTCAGGGCTGTCGAAAACGTGCGGCCGCACTTCTTCTTTGTTTCCTGAAGTCTCCATAGCCATACGACATCGATGTGGGACTGAGAAACGAGATGGACAAGCCCCGGAATACTGGTTTTGTATTCTGTCTCAAGCATCCGTGTGAGAAAACTGAAGGCTCTCCCAATTGCGTTGGGGTATTCTTCACCGTCGGGCTTGAAGTACTTGAGGAAAATCAGCGATTGCCTGATCAGTTCCTTGATGTCTTTGGTTTCAGGTGAAGACTGCCCAAGGATTTTCTCGAGATCGTGCAGCGCGGTCAGGCCGTTGTAGAGCGCTCTGGCGATTGGATTGATGACGACGAGTTGGGCCGAGTTGAATGTGCTGAGTTCTTTCTTTCGTCCGCTATAAGCCTCAAGTGCGAGGAGGAATGACTGATTGACGCGCGCCTTGTCTGTCAGCAACGCTTCCTGATGATACTTGTCGATTCCCTGATACGCTTTCCCATTCACATACAGGTGAGCGTCAGAAATATCGAAAAGAAGGCCTAACCGCTTTCCTGCGAATTCCTGGGGGATGGTAAGCCTCTTGCGAAACCAGACTGTCTTGTCGTATCCTCCCCACGGCGCAGGGATGGTGTAGTTCCACCAAATGGTGTCGTTCAACGACGTTGAACCACCATTCGGGAGTTCACCTTCTTTCAGCTTCCAGTCTGACAACGGAAAAGAAGCCGGATGAATGTGGCTCTTTATAAACGGGAGCGTCTGGACTAGAAGATCGACGTGCATTGAACCTGTAGTTTCCCTCAAATTTGCAGTCCTAAGTGTGATTTTACGAAAGGCTGGTGG
>QYQB01000046.1 GCA_007280275.1 bacterium
ATGCACGGCTGGCCCTAAAGTCAGCACACTGACACCGAGCACAACAAAAGCTGTGAGTGCGGCAGTCGCGACAGCAATCCAACGCTTATCAAGCAGGAAGAAAACCACCAAAGCGAGGGGGAAATACTTGATTGGAATGAAGAGTCCGGCCAATACGCCACTCAGGATATCTTTCTTTTGTGTGTAGAATCGAATGCTTAAAGCGAGACAGAGGGTTAATAGAAGATAGGACTGACCGAGATAGAAATTGTTGATGAGCGCGAAGCCTGAACCAAGGAGAACCAGGAAGGACTGGTAATAGTCCAGGGCGCTGAGCCGGGAAAGCACCGATACCAGGGCGGCTAGGATGCCCAGATTAATCACAGTCCAGAGTGTCTTGGCTGTCCGCATGTCAAAGGACGCCAGCGGCGCCATCAGAAGTGCGGTGGGCGGAGGGAAGGGTTGGAAGATTCCCCCTTCACGACTTCCCAACATTCTCGCGCGTTGACTGAACCACTGGGAGTCATAGAGCCTCTCAACGTTCTGGCTCTCGTGGACAAGCACGTACGAACTTGTATAGTAGTTCGAAAAGTCTGTCCCGATCGTGGTAAACGCCGGTATGATTCCTTTCACGAGGAGCAGAATGCTGAGAGCTACCATGAGAGACACTTTCGCAGCTTTCATAAAGCCGCCTCCACCAACGTTTCGTTCGAAACGTCCTCCCTCAAGAGAATGCGGGCTGCATCGACGACCTGCTCAACTGAAATATCTTTCATACATTTTGCATTGATAGGACACCGGAACACTTTTGCGTTGTACATGTTCAGGCACGGGCTGCACGGGAGTGATGCAAAAAGATTGATGGATTTATTGCCGAGAGGGCTGTAGAATTCAGGAGACTCGGGACCAAACAGCGAGACAGTCGACAACCCGACCGCAGCCGCAATGTGCATCGGTCCGCTGTCATTTGTTATCAGGAGCCTGGATCGGGAGAAGAGAGCCATGAGCTCGTTCAGCGTCAATTGACCGGCGAGGTTCAGAATGCGGATCGACCTGAATTTCATCTTCTCGACAATACCCGCGACGTAGTCCCTCTCCTCAGCGGATCCAATGAAACAGAAGAGGGCATCCGGATTGTCTCCCTGAAGTATGTCGATTGTGCGGGCAAAGCAGTCACCACTCCAGCGCCGGTCAAGTGAAGTCTCACCGGCATTTGGATCCACGCAGATAATCTCTTCATGCGGAGAGGCCGCAGGCAATCCTGGAAGAGTACGAGTCGCTGCTCTATTGACGCGGATGTGGGGGAGCACAAGATCGGAGCCATCAATCCCAAGTGGAGCTACGGTGCGCAAGAATGTCCTTGACACGTGTCGATCGTTCTTGAGAGCGATCGAATCTGTGAGATTCCACGATCTCCAGCGCGTCGGTAGAGCGAAACCGATGTGTTTTCCTGGTCGTGCAATTGCCCCGATGAGCGTAGAGAACTTCGAGAAGAATTCGAGATCGAGGACGACATCGATCTTGGCCGTGAGCAGCCGGGTCGTGATGACGGCGAAGGACTTCAGGAAAGAACCGGGCGTCCGTGGATCGATGAACCATCGTTCATCAATCATTGGTATCTGTTCCAGAAGCTCGAAATTTGACGAAAAGGTGAGAAAGATGATTCTTGCTTCTGGAAACTGTATCCGCAATAGTCGAAGCGTCGGAGTTGACAGCAGGATGCTCCCAAGTCCGAAGAATTTGATAACCAGAATTGATTCGACAGGAGCCGCAGCCCTCCGCTTGAACGTCATTCTGACAAGTCCGGAGATCCAGCACAGCGGGACCCCGAGAAATCGGTCAATGTGACGCATCAATGGGATCCTCATCGCAGCCTCTTTCGGAGGACCACCACACAATGATCACCGATGGACCGGAGGACAGGGAGACGGCAAAGCTTGTCATCAATAGCCTCCAGCCCGGCTGTGAGTGCTGGGAAGCGCTTTGCAGTCTTCCAGGCATGGGGTGGAGGGCTGAACACGTTCAGGCTAAATGTCTCTATCACCTCAAATCCGGCTGAGAGCGCCCGAGCCACCTGTCCGGGAGAGTAGTAGTAGACTATGAAGCCGATGCCATTCAGTTGAGTTTCCCTTCCGGTTCGCTTCAGTCTTCGGAACGCTTTTGTGAACTCTCCCCGAATCGCGAAGGAGCAGGTCTCCCACAAGGAGAACGATGGCATCACGACTGCGATGAAATACCCGCCTGGCTTGAGCCGGTCTGCAACTTGTCTTCCCACTCTTGTGAGGTCCAGCGTGCAATTCAGCCCGCCGAAGTTTGAGAGGACCAGATCAAATTGATTCGCTGCGATATGGTCGAGGTTCTCATAGGATGCTACAAGGAACTGAGCATTTGTGAGCCCTTGAGATTTCCGGTCGGCTTCTGCTATCATCCGCGACGAAAGGTCAACCGCCACAATTGAAAAACCCTTTTGTGCAAGATAGATCCCGTCTGTCCCGGTCCCGCAATTGATATCCAAAATCCTTGCCGGAGGACGCACATAGAAATCAATCGTTGAATAGAGTATATGGCGAAGTCTCTCGATAATTGCATTGTGCCCGAACACTGCGTCGTATTGCCCGGCCAGGGAATCGAAGGCTGATGCAACATCGGTATGCTCGTGTGCCTGTTGTGCCATGATTCTAGCTCTTCGAATATCTCGTCGACAGCATACCGAGATGAGCAACTTTTGCTTTCGCAAATGCCGACACCCTGTCCAGCAAGCGCCCATTCTTCCTGATTTTCAGCGAGTGAAAAAGGACTTCATTCGTCAATCTCCGCTGAGCAAACCAGTAGAAGAGGTCAGAATGTCTTCCTCGAATCCGCACATCTCTCTCAGTTCGTTCTTCCCAGGGCTCAAGTGTCTCAACGCGTTCTTGGTTTTCGCGGTAGTACGCCGTTCCTTTGATGGGATAAGCAACCGTGGTAAGAAACGTGTTTGCCTGCGTCACTTTCAGATGGTCGATCGTTGCATCGATGTCCTCTATCGTTTCTCCATCATATCCAAGCATCACAAAGAGGCCGGCCTCGATCCCATGACGCTGGGCGCGTCGGGTGGCCTCTTGGATCTCCGTGACAGTGACTCCGCGAGACATTGCGTCGAGCACGCGTTGTGAACCGCTCTCCGACCCAAACCAGATGCGATAGCAACCCAGGTTCGCCATCACCTCCATGACCTGATCATTCAAGCGATCGGCCCGCGAGATGCACTCGAATGGAATGCGCACATTGCGTCGATTCATCTCGGCCGCGTACTCGTGCAACCATTTGTGGTTGATTGTGAAGACATCGTCGGCAATCCACAGCATATCAGGTTTGTAGCGGCCAACAACAAGCTCTATTTCATTCACCACGTTCTCAGGGCTTCGCCGCCGGTGAGAAAAGCCATAGACTCCGTGGCTGCACCATTTACATGTGTACGGACATCCGCGTGCCGTAATCAATGAAAGCGATCCTCGTTCGTGATGTTCGCGCCAGGTCGACACATAGCGATCAATGTCGATCGCTTCCCGATCAGGAAACGGGAGCGTATCGAGATCCTGGATCAATGGTCGCGGGGGAGTGTGAAGGATAGTACCTGATTCATCCCTGAAAGCAATCCCGTGAACATCGTGGAGGCGATGGACACCAGCTCTCACAATACTGTGCATGACAGCTTCAGTCGTAATTTCTCCCTCGCCAATGATGATTACATCAGCCCCCGAGTCAAGGAATTCTTTGGCGTAGGAAGATGGCTCCGGCCCGCCAAGCAGGACTGTGGACCCCATGGATTTGCACAGTCGAATCATTGCCAACACGTTCAGCTTCGTCATCAGGTTGCAATAGATCCCGACGATCGAAGGGCGGTGTTCCTTGAGATAACCCGTGAAGTCTTCCATACGGCGAAACGTCGAGTCGAACACGCTGACGCTTATCCCTTTGGACTTCAGGTACGACGACAGATACAGGATCCCCAACGGCGGATACGGCTTCATGACGCGTTTCTCGTGTTCATCCTTCTCGAGGAAGTAACCATGGGTCAGAAGCAATTCCATCAGCGTGTGCTCGGGTCTTTCTTTTCTTGATGTTCCTGCGATGCGAGAGCATTGAGCCTGGAATAGAGGCTGGGTGCCGTAAGCACGTGAAATGCGGATTTCGCGAGCCGTTCAAGATCGGCTTTGTCCAGTGAGAGCGGCCTGGCAATCGCTTTTCTCAGGATGTTGCTCGCCTCCCAGATTCTGAACTTCTTGTGCGTGAATCGGTGAAGCAGGCGATAGAAATCCGGAGTGTAGGTTCCCCGAAACATCAGTGCAAGGTCCCCGCTGTCGATCCAGTTCTGCTTCTGTTTGAGCTCCGCCTTCACTGTCTCAAAAAATGTCGTGCCGGGCAGTGGATAGGAAACTGAAATTCCAATTTCATCAGGCATACACTCCCGCACCATTCGAAGCGTTCTCTCGATGTCATCGCGGGTTTCGCCGGGATAACCGTACTGCAGAAAAAACCCAACCCGAATGTTGTTCTGGTGAAGGAGGGAGGTGGCCTCATAGATTTGTTCCACCGTTGTTCCCTTCTCCATTGAGTCCAGGACCTTTTGCGAGCCGGATTCGGCCCCAATCCAGACGGTATGGCATCCTGCCTTTCTGAGGTGGCGGATGTTGTCTTCCTTCAAGAGCAGGTCGGCTCTTGAAAGGCACTTGAACGGAATCGCTGCATTTCGGGCGTTGACGAGCTCATCGAAGCGGCTGATCCAGCCAGGCTTCAGCCCAAAGATATCGTCAGCAAACCATATGTGATCCGGATTTGCTGTTTCCCTCAGAGCCAGCATTTCTTCTACAACATTCTCAGGGCTTCGGCTGTGATACACCTGCCCATAGATCGGCTTTGCACACCAATTGCAGTGGAATGGGCAGCCCCGTGTCGTCACCATATTGAGTGAGAAATACCCATGCTTCTGCTTCCAGACCTGCCGGTATTGCTCAAGTTCCACAAGGTCCCACGCCGGAAAGGGGAGGAGGTCCAGGTTCTCGAAAATTTTGCGCGGGGCTGTCCAAACGACCTCGCTGCCTTTCATGAAGGTCAGACCCTGGATTGACTCGACGGGAGCGACTGGATTTCGCAGAAGGTTCTCCATCAATTGCCGGAGCGTTTCCTCGGCTTCCCCGCAGATCACATAGTCCGCGCCATGCTCAAAATACTTTTCGATGTGATCGGAAGCGTCGGAACTGAAGATGACGACTTTACACCCCCGCAACTTCGCGATTTTCGTCATTGCAAACGCCGCTTCACGCATTCGCGTCAAACACATTTTTGTAAGGTAGCTGAACTGGTCGTCGTAGATGACCACAACGCCCGGACGATGATGGGCGAGCGCCTCTCCAATGTCCCCTTCATGGTGGGCAAGCATAACGTCGTGCAACGCTACCGAGAACCCCGCGCCTCGGAGATAACTCGCTGCGTAGAGCGTCCCCAGCGGAGGATAAGGCATCATGGCCCGAAGTTCTTTCGGGTCAAAATGCAGGAAGTATGAATGCGTGAGAAGGATCTGTGCCATAACTCGTCGTGAATTCGCTCTCAATTGCGTTGTTCGAAGCCAGAGATACCATAGTGCCGGAGCCTGTATGCATACTGTGCGAGGACCTTCTGCTGGAAATCTTCACCGTACGCGGTCGAGATGCAAGAGTCGCAACGAAACTTATGATTGCGCTCCTCTTCGCTCAGATGAGCGTAGCGCCGCTGCCACAGGTGCCTCCAACGGCCGAGAAGCCAGGTGTCCAGCTTGTCTCCAGCCTGCGTCGGCAGGAACAATTCGACGACCCGTTGAACAATGCTTCTCGAATCCTTTCCCTCAACACAGCGGGTTGATCCCATATTCCACTGAGGGAAGAATTCCCTGATCCACTGATTTGCTTTGATGTACTCCATATACTGTGGATGATTCCAAAGAGGCTTGAGCGTTGCGATCTCGGTCGCAGAATAGATATTTCTCAACTCAACCGTCAAGTAGTCCTCAGTGATGAAGTGGTTCAGGCAAAAGTATTTCTTACTGTTGAAAAGGAAGGCTTTCTTGAAGAGAATCAACAGAGACCTGCTGATCCAGAGTCTGCGTCTTTTAGTGACGATCACAAAATCGATATCGCTGTTCTTGCTAGCGACCCCCTTCGAGAGTTCGCCTGAGAGCATCACAGCGCGCACGAAAGGGAACATGCGTATGAAGCGTGCCACTGCCATCGCGGTCTTTATTCTGCTTCCGGCCAGGCGCTCTTTCTCGGACCTTGTCTCAACGCATGATTCGGTTGCAGAATGAAGGAAATAGTACCCGTTCTTCGATTTCACTATCCCTTGAAGAGCCTTTGATTCCAGCACTCTCACAAGCCGATCGAGAGTGATCGCAGTGGAACTGCAGAATGAAAATACCTCGGCGGCTGTCAGGGGATGATCGAAGATGTTGAAGTAGAGGAGGACTCTGAGAATGCTCTGCTCATGAGGCGACAATCCGGGGATGGATTGAGGTGCGTGGACAATTGGTGCGTTCATTACTTCGGGCTCCGCGGGGGATGCAATCGACTCTCGCTTATGATGAACAGCGCGTTTCACCGAAAAGCAAGTCCAGGTGCCGAATCAAGGGGTCAAGAAAAGGGAGACACCGTCTGATCCTGTCAGCTTTTCGAGCAACGTCGTCGGAGGAATTAGTCTCGATATGAGTGTCCTGCAATCCTGGTGCCAGGAGAATATTCCAAGGGATCTACGTTTCAGCTCCATTTTCTTCACACCTGAAACCCGGAATCCGCTGGAACTGTGGAGGACACGCAACATGCGTAGGGGAGTGTGAGGACCTCATTCCTCGCGATTGTGTATCCGTCGACCAGGACCTTTTTTCAATAGACCTCTTCTTTCCAGGCCATCCAGTTCCCGCAATCTATGACTTCATTAAGATAATGCTGATTCATAACAAGACGGGCTTCCGAGTCCGGCAGCGCAATGCTGCGAAAAGTCTGCGGATTTCCGTGCTTGCTTTTCCAATCCATTCAAGGTCAGGCCCTGATCGCTGATGTTGTAACTCTGGCGAAGTTTGGCTATATTTTTTGAAGTTATTCAAATGACAGCATGGAAGAACATACGGCTTAAGGACCTTCGAACACCTGCAATCATACTCGGGGTATTCCTGATCCTCCTCTACATCTTTAACAACATCGTAATGCCTCGGTACGTTCAGCAGGGAAAGACCACAACGGTGCCAAATGTCGTAGGCAAGACGCTTGACGAAGCTGTCACAATACTTGCCGGGTCAGGCCTGCCGGGAAAGAAAGCAGACGTTCGCAACGACAAGCAATACCCCGAGGGAACGGTCGTGGTTCAGAATCCGCCGGCTGGTGCTGAAGTCAAGTTCGGACGCGGAGTGTATCTGACCGTCAGTGGCGGAGAGGCTCTCGTGGCAGTTCCGTCACTTCGTGGACGTTCTCTGCGCGATGCAACGTTTGCCCTGGAACGGTTTACTCTTGTGATGGGATCGGCGACATATCAGGTCTCTGAAGAGTATCCGCAGGGCACGATTATCGACCAGGATACACCTGAGAATTCGAAGGTTCCAGGCGGAAGAGTTATCAATGTCACCGTCAGCCAGGGGAAGAGCGCGGATCAGGTGCCTGTTCCTGATGTAACCAAGAAGACGTTCTCTGAAGCTGAGCGCATTCTGATTCAAGCGGGATTTCGCGTTGGCAACATCACGTATCAGGTCAATGCGGATCTCCTGCCCAACACCGTCCTCGAGCAATCCCCCAAAGCCGGAGAGTCGACCCCTGCCGGACAAGCCGTCGACCTCGTCGTTGCGCAAAAGGGGGAGAAGCCAAACGATCTTCAGAACTAGTCCAGACCAGACCTATGATCTACATCGCCCCCTCTGTTCTCGCCGCTGATTTTTCCCATCTCGCAGATCAGGTGGCACAAGCCGAAGCCGGCGGAGCCGATTGGATACACCTTGACGTGATGGACGGGCAGTTCGTCCCCAACATTACCATTGGTCCTTCGATCATCAACGCAGTCCGTCAATCGACCAAACTGCCTCTGGACACTCACTTGATGATAGTGAACCCCGATAAGCACCTCGAAACGTTTCGCAGTGCCGGGGCCGATATTATCACAGTTCATCAGGAAGCGTGCACTCATCTGCACCGGACTATCACGCAGATCAAAAATCTTGGCGCAAAGGCGGGTGTATCAATCAATCCGGCGACGCCATGTTCGACTTTGGAGGAGATCATCTCGGAGGTCGATCTCATCCTCATCATGTCAGTCAATCCCGGATTTGGCGGGCAAACGTTCATCGAAGGGACGCTGCGGAAACTTCGTGAAGTGAAGTCGATGATCGAAGAGTCCCGCCGTGACATCAGGCTTGAGGTCGATGGAGGCATTGACACGGTCACAGGACCTCGTGTGGTGCAAGCGGGCGCCGATGTGCTTGTGGCTGGTACCTCAATCTTCAGAACATCTGACATCAAGAAGGCGATCGCGGAGCTGCGATCAATCATACAAACAGGAGCAGAGAAGAAGCCGCTCACATGACCTTTGCCATTCGAAATGTCGATATCGTAACGCCGTTCCGAATCATTCCAAATGGATCGATTCTCGTTGAAGGGAAGAAGATCGCCGCCATAGGAAAAACCTCGGAGGTTGCGATTCCTTCGGGAACAAAGACCTTTGATCTCGACGGGATGGTGCTGACTCCCGGCTACATCGATCTCCTTGTCCATGGGGGCGGTGGCTTCGGATTCGCTGATATGAGCATAGAGGCCGTTGAGCACATTTCCCAGCACTTCTTTCAACACGGCACGACAGGGCTCCTTGCATCGCTCTACAGCAAGCCAGAAAAAGATATGCTGGCCGACGTAACGAGAATTGCCGAATTCTGCAGCGCTTCGAAGAACTCGAATGTCTGGGGAATGCACTTGGAAGGGCCATTCATCAACAAGAAGTGGCACGGTGCGATGTTGGTGGACTACCTCTGGCAGCCAAGTGTCGAGGGGTGGAAAAAGCTTCACGCAGCCGGCAATGGATATATTCGCCTTATGACCCTCGCTCCGGAGCTTCCAGGGATGGAGGACGTTATGAGGGCGGCTGCCAAGAATGGCGTCGTTCTGTCGATCGGACACTCAGCTGCAACCTTTGAAGAGGTCCTCGTTGCGATCGATAACGGAGCGGCCCATATAACACACATGTTCAATGCAATGACCCCGTTTCATCATCGCCAGCCGAGCGTCACAGTGGCGGCACTGCTTCAGAATGAGCTCAAGGTGGAGTTGATCGCTGATGGATTTCACGTTCATCCCGCCGTGATGAAGCTGATTTACAATATTAAGGGAGATGGGGGAATCGTCCTGATCACGGATGCAATTCGAGCCAGCGGCATGCCGGATGGTGAATATGCATTTATGGACCAAAAAATCATTGTCAGACAGAAGAAGGCCTACCTGGAGAATGGAACCCTGGCGGGAAGTACACTGACGATGGAACAGGCCGTCAAAAACATGGTCGAACTCGTTGGAGTCCCCCTGACCGATGCGGTTCGGATGGCCTCACTCAACGGCGCCAAGGTTCTGGGTCTCGAGCACAAGAAGGGCATCCTCGCCGTCGGCAAAGACGCAGACCTCGTCGTCCTGAACAAGGGCTTCGACGTTCAAATGACGATCTACGAAGGAACCATCAAGCACAACGCCTTCACGGCTGCCGCCTGAAGCTCCATCTGATTAGAAGAGTTTTTCAAAAGCCCCGTCGCAGTTGCCTCGGGGCTTTTTTTGTGCAGAAAAGACTTGACATGAAGAATCCCGTACCTTATATTTGTAGGTCATAATGACATTATGTCTTAGTTTATTAAGTATTCCCTCATAATCCCTAATAAATTACTGTATCACCATGCTTGACGACATCGACCACAAGATTCTTGACATTATCCAAAAAGAGGGCCGTACGAGAAGGAACGACCTCGCCGATCGCGTTGGCCTCTCTCTCCCTTCGGTCAGCGAACGCCTCAGAAAGCTCGAGGATGCGGGCATCATCACCGGCTATTTTGCCAAGCTGAATCACCACAAACTTGGGAAGGACATTACGGCGTTCGTACTCGCCACCGTCGACTCATCGAAACACTACAGCTCGTTTGTCGAACATGTGGATGGAACAGACGATATCCTCGAATGCCACGCAATTACCGGTGAAGGGACGCATCTTTTGAAGATCCGGACGGAGAATACCGCGAGTCTGGAGAAACTCCTCGCGAAGATCCAATCGTGGACCGGCGTTGTGAAAACGACCTCAAGTGTTGTCCTCTCCAGCCCAAAGGAGACGAGTGCCATAAAAATTCACTATCACAAATAACATATCGTTTACCCAACGAGGAGTCTCATGGCCACAAAAACAAAATCGACGTCAGGAGTGGAGCACGTTCTGAAGTTGATCAAGGAACACTCCATCAGAATCATCGACCTCAAGTTCACAGATCTGATAGGGCAATGGCAGCATTTTTCTGTTACGGCTACGGAGTTTTCTGCCGAGATTTTCGAACAAGGCATTGGATTCGACGGCTCGAGCATCCGTGGTTTTCAAAAGATCCACGAAAGCGATATGCTTCTTTTTCCTGATCCGGCATCCGCATTTTTGGACCCCTTTACTGCGGTGCCGACGCTCAGCCTGGTGTGCGACATTGCTGATCCCATAACTCACGAGAGTTATTCCCGGGATCCGAGGCATATTGCGAAAAAGGCAGAAGCCTATCTGAAAACCACTGGACTCGCCGATGTGGCTTTATTCGGACCGGAACCCGAGTTCTTCATCCTCGACCATGTCCGGTTTGATCAGTCCCATCAATTCGGATACTACTATCTCGATTCCGAAGAAGGATCCTGGAACAGCGGTGCGAACGAGGAACAGAATCTCGGCCACAAGCCACGACTAAAGGAAGGATACTTCCCGACATCTCCCATCGACAGTTTGCAGGATCTCCGGTCCGCCATGGCGTTGACGCTCGAAGCCGTCGGAATTCCGATTGAAGTTCACCACCACGAAGTCGCCACAGCCGGGCAAACCGAAATCGATATGCGGCGCGACACATTGGTCAAAATGGCAGACAATTATCTGCTCTTCAAATACGTTACCAAGAACGTCGCCAAAAAACACGGCAAAACCGTGACGTTCATGCCAAAACCGATTTTTGGTGACAATGGCTCTGGAATGCACGTCCACCAAAGTCTCTGGAAGGGAGGGAAACCCCTCTTCGCTGGCAATGGCTATGCCGGCTTGAGTGAAATGGCCCTGTACTACATCGGCGGACTCCTCAAGCACGCACCTGCTCTTTGCGCCTTCACCAATCCGACAACGAACTCCTACAAGCGCCTTGTACCCGGCTTCGAAGCACCCGTGAACCTCGCCTACTCCCAGCGTAATCGTTCTGCCTCGGTCCGTATCCCGATGTACTCTTCCAACCCGAAATCAAAACGAATTGAGTTTCGCTGTCCGGATCCGACATGCAACCCCTACATCGGGTTCGCGGCATTGTTGATGGCAGGCCTCGATGGCATCATCCACAAAATCGATCCGGGAAAGCCACTGGACAAGGACATTTACGACATGACGCGAGAGCAATTGCGCGACGTTCCTTCCACGCCCGGCTCGCTCGCCGAGTCGCTGGAAGCGTTACAGAACGACCACGAGTTCCTCTTACGGGGCGATGTGTTCTCCGAGGATGTCATCAGTACATGGATCGAATACAAAACGGCGAAAGAAATTCAGCCGATGCAGCTGCGGCCGCATCCGTATGAGTTCTTGTTGTACTACGATGCCTGATCTTTCATTCTGCATCGGTGCGTGGAATACATGAAGGTCCCGGCTCTCGAGTCGGGACCTTCTTTGCTACTGCCGGCTTCCTTGCATTTCAGGCGCCTTCTTGGTACTTTCATCCACGGCACTATGGACTATACCCGAATCAAATACCAGACCGACCGCCACGTCTGCACGATAACGCTCAGCCGTCCGGATAAGCACAACGCTCTCGATGACCTGATGATCACCGAGTTAACGTCAGCCTTCCAGACCGCACAGCGCGACGCCGGCGTGAAGGTCATTCTGCTCAAAGGAGAGGGAGAATCGTTCTGCTCCGGCGCAGATCTTGCCTACATGCAACGCATTACGAAATACGACTTCAATCAGAACCAGGAAGATTCTAACCACCTGATGCGGCTCTTCCTCCAGATCTACACACAGCGCAAACCTGTGATTGCACAGGTACAGGGTAATGCTCTCGCGGGCGGATGTGGACTCGCTACGGTGTGTGATATTGTGGTCGCCTCAAAAGAAACGGCGCATTTCGGCTATACCGAGGTCAAGATCGGCTTCATTCCGGCAATCGTTCTCTTCTTCCTGGTTCGCCGGGTTGGAGAGGGAAGAGCGCGTGAGCTCACGCTCCGCGGCAACATCATTTCGGCTGAAGAAGCATACCGGACAGGACTGGCTAACTATGTGGTTCCGGAAACGGAGATCGAACAATTTAGCATGAACCTGGCCGAAGAAATTGTGAAGAATTGCAGTTCTTCATCTCTCGGATTGATCAAGGAGTTGCTTTCCCGCATCCACGGCATGTCCGTCACCGACGCGCTTAGCTATGCCGCCAATCTCAATGCTCTTACGCGCATGACTGATGACTGTAAGAAGGGGATCGACGCGTTCCTGAAGAAAGAACCCATAAAATGGTAGTTCGCTCATTCCCTTCGCCCTCACATCATGGACACTGAACGCCGCTCTCTCTCTTCCGTTGTACGGACGGTCCCCGATTTCCCTAAGAAGGGCATCATGTTTCGTGATATCACCACCCTCCTGAAAGATCCGGATGCGTTCCGGGAGGCGGTCGACATTCTCTCCTCGCGCTACACAGATCAGCGGATAGATAAGGTCGTATGCGTGGAATCGCGAGGTTTCATCCTTGGCGCTGCCATTGCCCTCAGGCTCAACGCAGGCTTTGTGCCGATCAGAAAAAAGGGGAAACTTCCCGCGGCCACATTGCGGCAGGAATATGCGCTGGAGTACGGGACTGACGTGATAGAAATTCATCAGGATGCCATCACCCCGGGTGAACGTGTTTTGATGCATGACGACCTGCTCGCAACGGGAGGCACCATCTCAGCCGCCTGCAAACTGGTGGAGAATCTTGGCGGGACGATCGCGGGGCTCTCATTCTTGATAGAGCTAAGTTTTCTGAAAGGAAGGGGAAAACTTGGCGCGTACGATGTTTTTTCTATCATTCAGTACGATGCTGAATAGGAACTCAGTGGTATGTCACCCCTCTCAGTGAGGGGATATTCATTTTAGGGAGAGGGGCGTGCTCAACCCCGTGGCTAACGCATCCAAATTCCGAGGAGTCTCCTCGCAGAAGAGTTATTCCCGGATCGGCATCTTCTGAGCGAACAGTATCTCATACTTTTCTTCTACTCAAAGCACTTCACGTACAACTCCACGAAAGAAACATGCCCTTGAGAGATCAATTCGAAGGGGTGAGACAGCCGGGTGCGAAGGTTTTAGGCATAAGCCGCGATTCTCTTGAAAGCCGCCGTGCTCTTGGACGTTTGAACAGGACATCTTCATGAAAACAATCATCGAACCATTCAAAATCAAATCTGTAGAGCCCATTCGCTTTACCACGCCTGAGGACAGGGAGGCAATTCTCCGCACGGCATGCTTCAATCCGTTCCTCATTCATGCAGACGATGTACTGATCGATCTACTCACGGACAG
Organism: bacterium; assembly: GCA_007280275.1. GTDB lineage: Bacteria > Bacteroidota > Ignavibacteria > UBA10030 > UBA10030 > UBA9647. The sequence continues at coordinate 13,765 of QYQB01000046.1, forward strand.
CGGGACTTCCGCCATGAGCGCAAAACAGTGGGCCGGGATCATGGACGGGGATGAAGCGTACGCCGGATCAAGGAGTTTCTTCCGCTTCGAAGCAGCCGTGAGGAACCTGACCGGATTCAAGCACATCATTCCGACTCACCAAGGGAGAGCTGCCGAAAAGATTCTCTTTACAATCGTCGGTGGCAAAGGGAAGTGCATCCCTAACAATACGCACTTCGATACTACGCGTGCGAACATCGAATTCTCCGGAGCAGAGGCTTTTGACTTTCAAACGGAGGAAGGGAAGAGACCGGACTTCATCGCCGACTTCAAAGGCAACATGAACATTCCAGCGCTGGAAGAATTTGTCAAGAAGGTGGGACCGGCGAATATTCCGCTCTGCATGATCACCGTTACGAACAATTCCGGCGGAGGTCAGCCGGTGTCAATGGCAAACATACGGGAAACAAAGAGGGTCCTCGAACGTTACGGTATCCCTCTTTTTCTCGACGCCTGCCGGTTCGCCGAAAACGCGTATTTCATCAAAACACGCGAACCGGGGTATGCGACGAAATCGGCGGAGGAGATTGCTCGGGAGATGTTTTCGTATGCGGACGGCTGTACCATGAGCGCCAAGAAAGACGCGCTGGTGAATATGGGAGGCTTCCTGGCGCTGAACGACGATACCATCGCTTTGAATGCGCGCAATCTCTTGATCGTGACAGAGGGCTTCACAACCTACGGCGGCCTGGCCGGGAGAGATCTTGAAGCCATTGCACAGGGCTTGGAAGAAGTGCTGGATGAGCACTACCTGACCTATCGCATCCGTTCTGTCGGGTATCTCGGTGAGAAGCTTGTTGCGGGCGGAGTTCCAATTGTTGAGCCCCCAGGGGGACATGCCATCTACCTTGATGCGAAGCGATTTGCCCCGCACATCCCACCACACCAGTACCCCGGCCAGGCAATAGTGTGCGAACTCTATCGTGCCGGAGGGATTCGATCCGTGGAGATTGGGAGCGTGATGTTCGGAAAATATGATGTGGACGGCAAGCTGATACCTCCGCCCATGGAACTGGTCCGCTTGGCCATACCTCGCAGGGTCTACACCCAGAGCCATATCGACTACGTGATCGAGGTCGTTCTTGACGTGTTCGCCCGAAGGATGGATCTGCATGGGATGAAGATCACCGAAGAGGCACCCATCCTCCGGCATTTCACGGCGAAGTTCGCGATGATTTGATTACAATATTCCCCGAATCCGATACGCCAAATCGCGAGAAAACCGTTGCATGCGAGGCTCAATCTTCATAAATTTTGCGAGAAATTCTCCGGACCTCAATGATAAAATGCACCGTCTGTCTTGCAGAAAATGATGATTTTGCCATTACGTGTCCAAGTTGCAAGGCGTTTCTGCAGGATCGTGTCCCTAATCTAGATCTGTTTGACATGGGGTGGAGGGTGCTGGAGTCGCCGCGGAAAGCATTTCGGACGATCACCCTCGCTGATCACAAGAACTATGCTCTCCTTCTGTTTACTCTCTTTGGCATAAGCCTTTCATTTACTGGTTTCTGGTACTTCCGGCTCGGAACTCAATTCGCGTCCCTTCTCGATTTGATGCCAGCGGCAGTTGGCGTCGGAATCGTCCTCGGGCTTGTTGCGTCGGTGCTCATGACAGCTGTCTACTACGCATTTGCGAAACTTCTTGGCGGAGCATCTGGGTTTCGGGGATCACTCGGAGTGCTCGGGTATTGCTTAATGCCTCTTGCGCTTACACTATTTATCGTTCTCCCCATCGAACTGCTCACGTTTGGGATGTTTCTCTTTACGTCGAATCCTCACCCCTATGCAATCAAACCTCTTTCGTACACGCTCCTCGTGGGGTTCAACGTCGTGGTTTCCCTGTGGAGCATCGTGCTTGCAGTTCTCGGTACGCAGGTGGGGCATAGGATAAGCCTCATGAGGTCCATCGTTGTGGTGCTTGCGACACTGGGGGTTTTCTTTGGGGGCATGTTTCTGGTTGCACACCAGCTACATCTGACAGATCGCGTCTAATGGCGGAAGCGGGGGAAGAGTGACGCGAGAACAATTTGAGGAGATTGCGCAGCGTGCCTTCGACAGTCTCCCTGATACATTCAAACACAACGTAGAGAACGTACAGATCGTGGTCGAGGATTACCCTTCCGACGAGGCGTTATCACGAACACGATCAGGTAAACACGGTCTTCTCGGGCTCTACCAAGGGGTGCCGCTCCCGCATCGGGGAACATCGTACGGCATGTATCCCGTCGGACCGGACAAAATAAGTCTTTACCAAAAGAACATCGAAAGCACCTGCTCAACCAGCAAAGAGACTGAACATCGAATTGTGGAAGTGCTGTTTCACGAACTTGGACATTACTTTGGAATGAACGAACGAGAAGTCCGAGAGGCCTTGAAAGATTTCGAATAAGAGGACCACGCACCAAATTACGGAGAAATCAGCCTATGCCGAAAGTACTGTTACAGATTTCCTATGATATCGATCCTGAGAAGCGCGAGCAGTTTCTCGCTCTTGCGATGGAAATGAAGGCTCACTTCAGCCAGGCGAGAAAGAAGAACTATGCCGTGTACGAACAGAAGGGGAAGAAGAACTCCTTCGTGGAGGAGTTCACATGCGCTTCCATTGAGGAGTATGACGCCCTTGAAGACAACCTCGACGAGAAAAGCGAAGATCTCGTGAACAAGCTTGAGAGCATTCTCAAGGGGGGCAAAGCAAAATACACAACGCTCACCGAAATCGAATAAAAAAGGGTGACCGTCACCTGATCTGCCAACCGCTATGGCAAGGTGACGGTCACCCTGTAAGGTTATTGCCTTTCTGCCTAGTTTCTTTTCTCCAGTTTCACTCGTACTGTCTTCGTCTCGGTTCCCCGCTTGACCACCACATCAACTTCGTCTCCAGGTTTGTACTCGCCCAGCGCATAGTTATAGTCGTATAGATTCTTGATGTCGACCTTTCCGAATTTGACGATGATATCACCTCCCGCCATACCAGCCTTCGCAGCAGGACCTCCTTCGCGTACTCCAGAGATCTTCATTCCCTGAACTTGCTCGCCGAAATCAGGAATAGTCCCCATGTATGCGCGCGTACTTCGGCCTGCACCTGGTTGCCGGGGGGCTTCTACCGCGACATACTGCGGACGCTCAATCGACTGGCTAAGTTCCTTCGCAATCCCCTCGATGTAGCGAACAATCTGTTCCTCCCCCTGGTAGTTCAGCTTGTCATACGTATCCGAAGGCCTGTGATAATCTGAATGGATGTCGGTAAAGAACTGGAAAACGGGGATCTGTTTTCCATAGAATGAGGCGTGATCACTCGGACCATATCCGTCTTTGTTCAGTTTGAGCACGAAAGCCGAATCCTTGTTATGTTTTTTTACAAGTTCCTCGAATCCGGGCGATGTGCCAACCCCATACACGATCAGTGATCTGTTGTTGAGCCGCCCTATCATATCCATATTGATCATCGCGACCGCCCGATCAAGCGGCAAAAGGGGGTGATTGACATAGTACGCGGAACCCAACAGTCCCAATTCCTCACCTGTGAATGCGATGAACAGGAAACTCCGCTTCAAATCGCTTTTCGCCCCCGCGAATGCTTGTGCAAGCTCGAGGACTCCTGACGTCCCAGAGGCATTGTCATCCGCTCCGTGATGAATGGCAACAGTATCAGGTTTTAGCGATCCCGAACCTTCGCCCCCCATGCCAAGATGGTCGTAGTGCGCTCCGATCACTATGAGCTGATTGTTGAGACCCGGGTCGCTACCCTCAAGAAAACCAATAACGTTTCGTGTTACTTGTCGAATTTGGTTTAAGTCAGTTTTCAGCCGAATGGACACACTTGAGAGCTCCAAGGACCTCGGGGCTTTCGCCCGGTTGATCTCTTGCTGAAGGTCCTTCACATTTTTCCCCGAGTTGCGCAAGAGTTCGTCTGCCGCCTTTCGGGTAATGTTAACCGCAGGGAGACCGGCGTTTCCACTAGTATTGTCGTAAGCCAGCTTCATCAGATCATCAGTGTCAGAATCTTCTGGCCCTGTAACCACGATCAACGCTTTTGCTCCGAGTTCCCGAGCCTTCGCTGCCTTGTATCGCAGACTGGAATACTGTCCTAAGTCGCGCATTGCCTCAGCAGGAGGGGTGTTTCGCAGGACGAGCACCGCCTTCCCCTTGACATCCACACCCGCGTAATCATCATACTTCTTTAGTGTATCTGAAATACCATAACCGACGAAAACAACAGGTCCCTCGAACGATTCGTTCAAGGAAAACCCGAGAGGTCGAAAGTCTCGGTCGAGAGACATTGGAGCTAACTTTCCAGCTGCATCAAACGTCAGGCTATTGCTCTCTCCCAACTTGACACCGGCCACGAAGTCAAAATTCTGGAAGTATGATCCCTGGTCACCGATTGGCTTGAGACCATATAATTTAAACTCATTCGCGATATATTGCGCAGCTGCTTCGCCTCCCTTTGAGCCACTCTTTCGTCCTTCGAGCTGGTCGGACGCCAGGTATTTGACATGCTTAGCGAGCTCCGCCGCCGTAATCTCAGGACTTGATTGGGCAAAGAGATCCGGCCGGAATGCCAACAAAACTACGAGCAATGCGAAAGCGAATCGATGAATCTGTTTCATGCCATCTCCTTTTGGTTTTTAAGAAATTTCTGTGCTTCGAAATACTGCCCTGTCGTTCCGCGGCTCTCATCGGAAGCGAGAAAGACAAACACATCGGCGATCTCAGAAGGTGACTTGAGCTTTGAGCGATCTTCGTCGGGATACGCTGCATGCCGCATTTCCGTGTCTATCGGCCCCGGATTGACCGAATTTACTTTTATTCCAAGGTGCTTCACTTCGTCTGCGAGCGTTTGCGTGAAACCCTCGACTGCGAATTTCGATGCGGAATAAGCCCCCCAGCGCTGTCCGCCTTTCTTTCCGACAGACGAGCTCACGTTGATTATTGATCCCGATCGTTGCCTCATCATCAGCGGCAAGAAGGCTTTCGTCACCGCGAAGAGTCCGTTCACGTTGACATCAATAACCCGTTCCCATGTCGCTGTCGTCCATTCAACGATTTCAATTCGAGGTCCGAGCAACGAGGCGTTGTTCACCAAGACATCCACTGACCCGAATTCCGCCAGGACTGTTCGAGCGAAAAGTTCAACCTGCCCGTGGTCGGCGATATCGCAAGCGACAGAAAGGGGGGGAGCCCATCGCAAACTCAGTTCCAGCGCCACTCTGTTGAGTTCATCAGAGGATCTGGCACACAAAGCAATCCTGGCACCCTCCTCAGCGAACCTAAAGGCGAGAGCGCGGCCCAGTCCCCTGGAACCGCCTGTAATGACAATCCTTCTATCCTTGAGTTTCATGTTTCCGCCAACGGTGAGCAACGAATGACCCGGAACAGCTGGGTGTGCACAATAAGTAGCATTCAATCGGAGATCGACAATGGTCGATCCAACATGAAGAGTTCATTCGACCCAGTCGGCGACGAAAATATTGAACTCATACCGGCCCTTTGCATTTCGGTCGGACACGAACACAATCTTCTTCCCGTCCCTCGAGAACATGGCGAACGCATTGAAGTGTCCAGCGAACGTAATCTGTTCCAATCCTGAACCGTCATTTGACATCGCAAAGAGGTCGAAATATCTTCCGCCGGGGTCTTTCATGTTTGACGCGAAAACGATCCGCTTATCCCCCGGGAAGAAGAAAGGGGCAAAGTTTGCTTGGCTGTTATGGGTCAATTGCCTGCGGTTTTTCCCATCAGCATCGCAGACGAAGATCTCCATCTTCCCCGGCTTGACCAACTGTTCCGCGAGTAGTGATTTGTATTCTGAAATCTCCTGGGGATCTGTGGGGTGATTCCCCCGGTAGACGATCTTCTTTCCATCCCATGAAAAGAAGGCTCCTCCGTCATATCCGATGTCCTGAGTGATCCGTTTGACATCTGAGCCGTCAAGATTCATCGTGTAGAGCTCCAGGTCGCCATCGCGGGACGAAGTAAAGACGATTTTATCTCCCTTCGGTGAAACTGTAGCTTCCGCATCGTAACCGGCGCTTGCTGAGAGAATTTGCAGCCCGGATCCATCCGCGTTGGCTTTGAAAATGTCATAGTCGTTGAAGACACCCCAGACATAACCTTTCGATTTGTCCGGTGAGGGGGGACACGCCTCTCCGTGACCGTGCGTTGACGCATAAAGGACCCTTTTATCATCGGGCAAGAAGTACCCGCATGTCGTTCGACCCATGCCTGTGCTGACGAGTTGCTGGGCGGAACCATCGATCTTCATAGTAAACATTTGATCGCAGCTGTAGGGGGGACGTGTCGATTGGAAAATCAGCTGTTGACCGTCAAAGGAAAAGTACGCCTCGGCGTTCGTGCCGCCAAACGTCAACTGGCGCACGTTTCGGAAATGCCGTTCGTTGGCATGCCGCAGCGAATCCGGTCCATCAGCGTATGCTGTTGATACAAGACTTATGACAACAAGAATCATGGATCCAAATCGCAACATGCTCACCACCGGAATTGTCTTGGGTTGATAGGATTGACCATACAGCAGGGTTGGGGATCTTTCAACCGGCTCATCTGCGACATTCTCATTTTATCAAAACAAGGGCAGATTTCAGCTTTTCAAAATCCTGCAGGTCGGCAACGCTGTACTTCAGATTCGCGTAAGCGATGTTCCCCTTCTTATCCACGACAAAAACGGTCCGCCGGTTGTAGAGAGATTTGTCGTTGAAGCTGTCGTAGAGTTTCGCGACAGCGTGGGAATGATCACTGAGCAACTTGAACGGCAGGCTGTGAAACTTGGCCCATTCGTAATGAGACCAAACATAGTCTCCGCTGATCGCCAGAATCTCAGCGTCCAGGCTCTGCAGCGCGGCAAAGTTGTCCCTCATTGTGCAGACTTCCTTGGTGCATCCTGTGCTCCAATCGGCAGGATAGAAAGCAACGATGACGGCTTGCTTTCCTGCATAATCAGAAAGCTTCAGAAACACCTTGGCAATGGAGTCTTTTGTTGCATAGGGGAGGATGAAATCGGGAGCAATTGAGCCCACAGCCGGCGCCGTCAGGCTCTGGGCATGAAGAATAACTCCAAAAATGAGGAACAATACAGCCGAAAAAATGGTTTTCATACTGTGTCTTTCCTTTTTTCCAAAGATAGGGCAAGTTCGACAGAAATGCAATAAATGAGAATCTTGCATCTCTCTCAGGCGGTGCCTACATTTAGACGGAAGATGAAGAACCATAAGAAGCAATTTGCAGTCGTCGTCCTGATCGCTTTCCACATCTGCGCATCGTTCTTCATGCAGCATGCCCATCAGCACGTCCTTTACGGGAGTGCCGATGGTCATCGGACCATTCAAAATCACAGTTGTGGTGCAATCGCGATTCACCGGTCACTCGATGAATGCCGCCATTGCCTCCTTTGCCTTCGCAATTCAACCTCCAACGCTATCCTCGAGTCTTCTTTTTCTGTACCGGGGGCGTGTGTCCAGCCCATCGTCGATTCCGAAATCATGCGGATCCTCGCTGTCGGGATGCACTTCTCGGAACCTGACAGAGGGCCACCGTCCTTCTCTGCATAAGGGAGATTCATCGCTCCACCTTCTTCACATTGAATTCACTGGACAATCCTCTTTTAGGTGAGCCGTATGATCTTTTACAGGACCATCAGCGTTATCCTTGTTTTGCACTGTGTGGCATTGGCCGGTGCAGAAGCACAACAAACGGACTCAAGTACGGTCGCAGATTCACTCCTTCTCCTGCAGCTTCAGCGATCGATGCAGCAGGCTGCTGCAATCCCAACCATTCAGCAGGCTCCAGCTGCTCCGCGGTCAACGCTGAGCACAAATCCGGATCTCAGTGCAATTGGAGATTTTCGGTCGTCCTATGTCAGCGTTGGGAAACGAAAGATCGATTTGTACCTGAATCAACTGGAATTTCAGGTATCCTCGGTGGTAGATCCATATGCCCGAGCAGATTTCATGTTTTCCTACGGGAAGGACTTGAATACGGGCGAGCTTGCTCCTGGTCTCGAGATTGCCACGCTGACATCTACTTCACTCCCATATCAGCTACAGCTAGCTCTCGGGAAATTCAAGCCTGCATTCGGGAAGATCAATATTCTTCATCCACATGCATTCAGCTTTGTCGATTTCCCGAAATTGACAGAGAATTACTTCAGCCCCGAAGGGATGTTCATGGAAGGAGCATCCGTGAGCTGGTTGGTACCGAATCCGTACGATTTCTTCCAGGAGCTCTCGCTCGAAATTGGTCGGATCGAATCGAACGCTTCACTGGTTCGAGGGGAAAATGGACAGCTTTCCTACGTCGGTCATCTCAAGAATTTCTTCGACCTGACCCAGAATTCGACGCTTGAGCTTGGGTTTTCCGGAGCCAACGGCCCGAATCAGACGGGATTCTCCAGCAAGATGGGGGGAGTGGATCTGACGTACAAATGGAAGCCCGTGCAGTACAACGTACTCCAATCCTTCACGTGGCAAAGCGAACTCCTGTTTTCCAACGTGCGGTTAGATGAGACAACTGCAGCCAAAACGCACGGCGTCTATTCGCTTGCGGAGTACCAATTTGCGCAACGCTGGTTTGTCGGGGCGCGGTACGACTATTCACAGTATCCGGACGATGTCGGACGACGGGATGTCGCTGGGACAGTCTTGTTCCGCTTTCAGCCGACAGAGTTTCAGATTCTCGCTCTGGAGTATCAATACACAGATCGGAACTATGATCGAAACAGTCAAGGTGTCATCTTCCGAATCATATTCGGAATTGGAACACATGCAGCACATCAATACTAGGAATCTGGCAATTTTCCATTTCACGTCTCGGAGACGAATCATCATGATGAATAAACGAGCTACGCTTTTTCTCTTCCTCCCGGTCGTCTGCCTTCTGTTGAGCTCCTCTGCGCTGGCTCAACTCAAGGTCGTTACGACGTTGACCGATCTGCAGAGCATCACGAGTCTGATCGGCGGCGACAAGGTCGACGTGTTTGCCATTGCGACGGGGTATCAAAATCCGCATTTCGTCGATCCAAAACCAAGTTACATCCTGAAGCTTTCCCGCGCGGATGTCTTTGTGACCGTCGGTTTGGATCTGGAAATCGGCTGGGTTCCTCCACTCCTCAACAGCGCGAGAAATTCAAAAATCCAGAAGGGGGGAGACGGATACGTGGATGCGTCAGTCAATATTCCTTTGCTCCAGGTTCCAACGAGTGCGAGCAGGGGACAGGGCGATATTCACGTGTTTGGCAATCCGCATTATTGGCTCGATCCTCAGAATGGCAAGATTATCGCGAAGAACATCTTCGACGCACTGGTCAGGGTAGATCCTGACCGACGCTCATTCTATGAAGCGAATCTGAAGAAGTTCAATGAGACGATCGACGCTAAGACAAGGGAATGGACGGAGAAGTTGCGACCCTATGCGGGCACGAAGGTGATCGCGTATCACAATGAATGGCCCTATTTCGAGCAGCGCTTTGGCCTTCAAATCGTTGACTTCCTGGAGCCGAAACCGGGCATTCCTCCAACTCCCTCGCAACTTCTTAAAGTTATTAACGAAATGAAACGTGATCACATCAAGATCATTATTATTTCCCCCTATTTCACGACCGAGTCCGCTGATATGGTCGCACGCAATGCCGGCGGCAAAGTTGTCACGATTGCCACATCCGTGGGTGCCAACGAAAAGATCAAGACGTACTACGATCTCTTTGAATATAACATCTCGCAATTGATCGAGGCATTGCGCTAGATTTCATAACGAAAGACTGGAGATGACTGTTATGTCTGACTTGCTGAGCCAGAGTTTTGTTGTAAACGCATTGATCGTGAGCACTATCCTCGGACTGTTGCTCTCCTACATGGGAGTGCATGTGGTGGGTCGCGGCATCGTGTTCGTAGATCTCGCCCTTGGACAAATTTCCATGCTGGGAGTGGCGTTCGCGGGATACGTTGGGGGAGGAGGAGAGACAATTATCTCGATTGCATTCACCATGGTTGGGGCTTTCTTGCTGTCCTTCATCAAGGTCAAAGACAAACGTTTGAAGCATGAAGCGATCATCGGAATCGTTTACGCCGTTGCCTCCGCGGGAACAGTTCTCCTGATTTCAAAGACACCGCATGGGGAATCGGACATCTCAGAAGTCCTGTTCGGCAGCCTCTTCACGGTGACGACTGCTCAAATCATAACCCTCGCCATCGTGTTTGGAATCATCGGCATCGTGCAGTTCCTTTTCCGGAAGAGGTTCTTTGAGCTGACGGAACAGTTCGAGAATCGGCAGGTGGAACATATGCGAATCTTCGACCTGTGGAATTTTCTTTTCTATCTCTGCATCGGTCTTTCTATTGTCTTCGCGGTCCGGGTTGCCGGCGTCATCCCCGTATTCTCCTATCTGATTGTTCCTCCGGTTGCTGCCGTCCTGTTCTCGGAAAGCAAGAAACTGGTCGTTGGAATCTCGATGCTGATCAGTGTCTTGGGGGGTTTCCTCGGAATCTTTTCTTCAGTCCGTTTTGATTTCCCGGCCGGTTCCTCCGTGGTTGCGGCGCTTGGAGTCCTCTTTGTTGTAGTATCCCTCATCAAGTTCAGCAGATTCATGAAATTGCGATTCTTTAGCGAGAATGGTTCCTCGGAGAGCACAGATGGTGAGGATTGAACAATCGTGCCTGTAACGGGGGGAGCTGGCGCGCTCGGTTCGGTTATTGTCGACCGGCTGAGCTGTCAGTGAGCCCGTGCCACAGCTACGCACCGCCATGAAGAAGGATTGGTAAAAATCCTTGGGGCCTTCAGGGATAAGGTTACGTTGGTCAAAGCAGATGCGACCGATGAACAGGAGGTCATAGCATGCTTGAGAAATATGGAGGTGTGTGACGGCAGTGGTTGATTTTCTTCAACAATTTGAATACCATGAATGAGGAACGATCAAGGGAGCACCCACAAATCGTATGGCACATCACTGGGAATGGTCACGAAAGGGCAAGCAGATCCATCGCTTGCCTTCTTCATTTGAATGAAATGATTGGAACTATGACTCTCAACGAACAGATCAGCAATGATTTGAAGGCTGCGATGAAGTCGGGCGAAAAAGTCCGGTTGGATACTCTGCGTTTGCTTCGGGCACACATGATCGAACTTTCGAAACGAGGCGAGGGAAAAGAGATTACTCCCGAGGAAGAATTGTCCGTGCTGATGGCGGCCCTCAAAAAACGCAAGGAGGCCATCGAGGTCTACGAAAAGGCCGGGCGATCGGAACTGGCACAGCAGGAGCGGTCTGAGCTTGAGATAATCTCGTCGTATCTTCCCAAGCAACTCAGCTCTGAGGAGGCTGGTGAAATCATCCAGCGGATTGTATCTGAGACCGGAGCGAGTTCTGCGAAGGACTTCGGCAAAGTAATGCCTCTTGCCATGAAGGAGTTGAAGGGAAAAATTGATGGGAAAGTCGTTCAAGAGATTGTGAAAGCAAAACTGGGGGCCTGACCATGATCATCGATGTCATCATCTTGTTGCCCTGGGTCGTATTTGGGGCGTTGGGCTTTCGGGACGCTTCGGTCCGGAAGCTTAGTGCAATTGTTTCGTGCATTCTCGGAATGTTTCTTGGCCAATGGCTGATGCACGATGTCGGAACTCTCTTGCGGGAAAAGCTCCAAGTGCTGCCTGAAGACGCCCCCGTACGGGCGTTTGCTATCATTTTCTTCTTCACACTGTTTCTCCAGTCAATCCTCTATCGCTTCTTGACGGGCAATTACAAGGTCGGTGGTATTTTCGACCGCATTGGCGGCGTTGCCCTCGGCCTCGTACAAGGTGGGATTGTCATCAGCGTCGTGATTTTCATGTTCGCGATGCAGGAACCGCCATCCGAAAGGACAACCCGGGATTCCAGACTTTATCATTTTACTGCTTCCCTTGCTCCGGGTATCATGGACCTGTTCTCATCCACGCTCTCAAGGGCGGGCCAATCTATGCGGGATGTCGCTTCACCCGGATCGAGAGACCTTGACTCGCTGAAGAAAGAAGACATTGAGAGCCTCGTATCTCCGGGCGCGGCAAAAGTCGATTCCACGCTCCGTGCTCCGCGGCGGTGAGGATTGAGATTCCCTCATGGCCGATTTCTCTACCGCAATACGCAAACTCGAGTTCGACAAGATCCTTGCTCGTCTGCAGCAGTTGGTTACATCGGAGCCCGGGCGCGATCTGGCGGCTCATCTCGTTCCGATGACCGACGCATCGTTCGTTCGCCTGGAGTTGAATCGTGTTTCAGAAGCAAAGGAGCTCTTGATCGTTGAGGGCGTCGCACCCCTCGATGGCATCAAAGACATTGTTCCCGCCCTCAAACGCTCCACCATTGAAAACCATATCCTCAATAGTCGTGAGCTGCTCGACATAGCGTCCACACTTCGTGCGTCAAGAACTCTCTCCATCTTCATCTCGAAACGACAGAAGGACTACCCCGAACTTGGAGAACTTGCCTCGGGTTTGTTCAGCGACAAGATTCTGGAGTACAACATCGTCGAGTGCATCGATGAAGATGGTCGCATTCGCGATTCGGCGAGCAAAGATCTGAAGCGCATCCGCCATGATATGATCTCGACTGCAGAGATACTCCGCAAACGTCTGGCGTCGATCCTGAAGCGCATCTCTGAGAAGGACTTCCTTCAGGAAGAGATCATCACAACTCGTGATGGGAGAATGGTCGTGCCGGTGAAGACCGAACACAAGAACCATGTTCCCGGGTTCATCCATTCGAGCTCTGCCAGCGGAGCAACGGTATTTATCGAACCGGCGGAGACGCTCGATCTCAATAACACTCTGACAGAACTGCAATTGAGCGAGCAACGCGAGATCACGCGCATCCTGGGTGAACTCACCGTTCAAGTGGGGGAGATTCGCCCCCAGCTTGAACCTGCGATGGCAACCCTCGCCACGCTGGATCTCGTCTTCGCCAAAGCGAAATATTCGATCGAAGTGCTGGGCAATCCTCCGGCCATTTCAGATCAGATGCACTTTCGCCTGCTTCACGCACGCCATCCAGTCCTGCTTCAGCGCCACAGGCGCGACGAAGTGGTGCCGATGGATCTCGAGCTTGGCGGAGACGTGCGAACACTCGTCATCACGGGCCCGAATGCCGGCGGCAAGAGCGTAGCAATGAAAAGCATAGGCCTGCTCGTCCTCTGTGCGCAATCAGGGTTGCATATCCCGGCAGATCCTGAGTCTGAACTTTGCATGTTCGAGAATGTATTCGTCGATATCGGTGATGAGCAGTCAATCGAGAATGACCTGAGCACGTACAGCTCGCACTTGTTGCGGATGCGGGATATTCTGCTTGGAGCGAATGACCGCAGCCTGGTCCTTATCGACGAAATAGGAGCCGGAACCGATCCGGCAGAAGGAGGGGCTTTGGCGGCATCCATCCTCAGTGAACTTACATCAAGAGGATCGATGACCGTGGCCACAACGCACCACGGCATGTTGAAGGCATTTGCGCATGAAGCCGCCGGTGTCTCCAACGCGTCGATGGAGTTCGACCAGGAAACACTCAAACCGACGTATCGATTTCGTTTCGGCGTTCCCGGCAGCAGCTACGCATTGGAACTCGCCAAGCATCTCGAGTTGCCTCTTCCTGTCGTGAATCGGGCTCGAGAATTCGTCGGCGGTGAGAAAATCAAACTGGAAAACCTCCTCACAGAATTAGAACGTCAGTCTCAAGAATATCGGGCACAGATACAGCAGGTTTCTTCGGAACGCGACCGTCTGAATTCGTTGGTTCAAGCCTACGAGCAAAAGACGAAGGATCTCCGTCACGAACTTCAGCTCATTCGTAAACAAGCGGTGGAGGAAGCGAAAGAGATTGTTCGTGGAGCGCAGTCGCTCATCGAACGGGCGGTGAAAGAAATCCGGGAGTCTTCTTCAGACAAAACGATCATCCAATCCGCCAGAGAGAGCGTTCAGCAGATGCGGACGAAGATCGAGGAAATGACTGTCGCAGATGCACCTGCCACCGCAGAGGATTTGCAGGTCGGCGACGCCGTGCGGGCCAGGGATGCTTCACAAGAGGGGGAAGTCGTCGAAATCAAACCTCCATTCGCGACTGTTCTCATCGGGAATACAAAGCTGAAGGTCAGGCTCGAGACACTACAGAAGGTGAGCGCACGGCAAGGGACATCAGCGGGAGCTGTCGGAAGCTCAATCTACACCCCTGAAGGCAAAACCGAGATTGATCTGCGTGGGATGTTCGGCGATGAGGCAATTGCGCAGGTGGAGCGATTTCTCGATGATGCAATCGTGGCGGGATTACACCGGGTCGATATTATCCATGGCAAGGGGACCGGGGCTCTCCGAAAGCGCATTACCGAGTTCCTCAAGACCTATCCGCACATCCAGGCTTTCCGGCTCGGTGAGTGGAACGAGGGAGGCGCCGGCGTGACAGTCGTCGAACTTGACTAAACTACCACCCGTATGACGGGACGATGAAAAAACGGCAGATCAATAAGCTCCTCATAGCAAACCGGGGCGAAATTGCGCTACGAGTGATCCGAGCCTGCAAGGAACTGGAAATCTGTTCGGTTTCAGTCTTCTCTGATGTGGATCGGAAGTCGCTCCACGTGCTGCAAGCGGACGAGGCATACGCATTGGGCGGATCCACGCCTCGAGAAAGCTACCTGAATCAGGCCAAGATCATTGAGATCTCAAGAGCCGCCTCTGTGGACGCCATTCACCCGGGATATGGCTTCCTGGCCGAGAATCCGGACTTTGCTGATGCCGTGGCCGCAGCCGGTGTTCTCTTTGTCGGTCCTTCTGGAGATGCCATTCGCTTGATGGGCGACAAGACGCAAGCTCGAAAGGCGGCTCGCCAACTTGGGATTCCAACAATCAGCGGGACCTTTGAACCCGTCAAGGACGTAAGCGACGGGCTCTTGCACGCAGCAGATATCGGCTATCCGATCCTGTTGAAAGCTGCGGCAGGAGGTGGTGGGAAGGGAATGAGGGTTGTCCGTGCATCAGGAGACTTTGAGGTTGCCCTACGGATGGCTCAATCGGAAGCGCAGGGCGCATTTGGCGATGATCGGGTATATATGGAGAAGTACCTCGAATCACCTCGTCATATCGAAATGCAGATTCTCGCCGACAGCTATGGCAATGTGCTTTACCTTGGGGAGCGCGAATGCTCCATTCAGCGCCGCCATCAGAAGGTGATTGAGGAATCGCCATCGACGGCAGTGGATGAGAAACTTCGCGGGGAGCTGGGGGAAGCGGCTGTCCGACTAGCGAAGACGGCAGGTTACACGAATGCCGGCACGATGGAGTTCTTGCTTGAACCCTCGGGGAAGTTCTATTTTCTGGAAATGAACACCCGACTTCAGGTTGAACACCCCGTCACAGAAGAGATCACTGGTCTTGACCTTGTGAAGCAGCAAATTCGAATTGCAGAAGGAGAACGGCTTTCAATTCGGCAGGAGCAACTCAAATTCCGGGGTCATGCCATCGAGTGCCGGATATGCGCAGAAGACGCGGAAAACGGCTTCATGCCATCCACAGGAAAGCTGGTCCGCTATCAGCTACCTCAGGGCAGAATTCGAGTTGAGAATGGGTTTCAGGAGGGCGACGAGATATCTGTTTACTACGACTCATTGATGGCAAAGGTGATTTCCTGGGGAGAGACGCGCACAGAGGCAATCACGACGATGAAGCGGGCCTTGGCCGACTTCACGATCGAAGGAGTGAAATCAACAATTCCATTTTGTGCGTTGGTCCTCAACTCTAGCAGTTTCGTCGAAGGAAATGTGGATACTGGCTTTGTGGACAAGCACTTTGACCCAAGTATCTTGAGTATAGTCTCTACCGATCAGATGCTTGCGGCAGCAGTCAGTGCGGTTCTGATCGGTGTTCACAGCAAGCGACCGACTGAATCACGACACAACGGTTTGAGTCCCGCGAGCAGTGGATGGAAAGATAGCAGGAGGGAGGGCTTTCGATAATGGCAGGGACATTCACGGCGACGATTGATGGGCACTCGTTCAAAATCGTCCCCCTCTCTGATCAGAAAGTCGAAATCGATGGTAACGCCCACCGTTACAATCTTGTCGAGTTGGATGGGCGGGGTTTTTCTCTCATTCTCGATGGAAAGTCTTACCTCGTTGAGATGCTGCCATCATCTGAAGCCTGGCAGGGCACGAGCGCATCAGGCAAAGGTGATCTTGGCCATTCTGTGCCCTTAAGCATCAAAGGTAAACAGTATCGTGTCCGTGTTGACGATGAACATTCGCTGCTCGTCAAGTCACTATCCGCCGAGCCTGAGTCCGAAAAAGGGGCTCAAGTTGTGAGGGCCCCTATGCCAGGATTGATATCACGAATCGAGGTCCAAGTTGGCGAGGAAGTCGTTTCTGGAAGTGGCCTCCTCGTTCTCGAGGCAATGAAGATGGAGAACGAGATACGCTCACTGAAGCATGGAACGATCCAGACCATACACGTCGAGAAGGGGAGAGCCGTTGAGAAAGGCGAACCGCTGATAACCATCGCAGAACGCTAATTCTGCCATACTAAGTTGTTTAAAAACAAAAGGCTAAGTGCATATCCGATGAACCAATCTCTAGGGCAAATAGAACCAGTTGTTGATCTCGATCTTGCGCTCGAACACGGTCTCACCGAAGAGGAGTATCGAAAAGTCCTGGTGATTCTCGACCGGACGCCAACATACACTGAACTCGGCATCTACAGTGTCATGTGGAGCGAGCACTGCAGCTACAAGAATTCCATTGCGATCTTGAAGACTCTCCCTCGTAGTGGCGAGAGGTTGCTTGTCAGTGCCGGTGAAGAAAATGCCGGACTGGTCGATATTGGAGATGGTTTGGCCGTTGCCTTCAAGATTGAGAGTCATAACCACCCATCGGCGGTCGAACCTTACCAGGGGGCCGCAACAGGAGTTGGTGGAATTCTTAGGGACATATTTACCATGGGGGCGCGGCCAATTGCAGCCCTTAATTCTCTCAGGTTCGGTGAACTCACCAATGATCGTGTCCGGTATCTCTTCAAGGGAATTGTGAAGGGTATCGGGGATTATGGGAATAGCTTCGGAGTTCCCACTGTCGCCGGTGAAGTGTATTTTGATAGCTCATATACTGGAAATCCACTCGTCAATGCAATGGCGGTCGGGATAGTAAAACATGGAAACGTGGCACGAGCGATCTCCAAGGGGGTCGGCAATCTTGTCATGATCGTAGGATCATCCACGGGCAGAGATGGCATCCATGGTGCCACATTTGCTTCTGAGGAGATATCTGAGAAATCAGAGGCAAAGAGGCCTTCCGTTCAAGTAGGTGATCCCTTTACCGAGAAGCTCTTGCTCGAAGCGACGCTTGAGGCTATCCAGGCGGGAATTATTGTTGGCATCCAGGACATGGGTGCTGCTGGACTGACTTGTTCCAGCATGGAGATGAGTGCTAAAGGGAACTGTGGAATGCGGTTGGATCTCGATGCCGTCCCGCTCAGGGAAGAAGAAATGAGCAGCTACGAAATCATGCTCTCTGAGTCTCAGGAAAGGATGCTCCTTGTAGTTAACCCTACGGATGAAGCCGCGATCAAAAAGATCTTTGATAAGTGGGACTTACATGCCGTTGCCATTGGTGAAGTGGTGGAGGGCGACCGCGTCAAAGTTTATCAAGGCGGAACGCTGAAAGCTGACGTACCAGCTGAGACCCTGGTTCTGGGCGGTGGTGCTCCTGTCTACGACCGGGAAGCCAAGGCGCCTGCTTACCTCGCGGAGGTCCGTTCATTTGACCCTCAGGCGCTTACCCCACCGTCTGATTACAACGAGGTGCTGTTGAACCTTCTTTCTTCGCCAACTGTTGCGTGCAAGAGGTGGGTATATGATCAGTACGATTCTATGGTTCGAACGGGTACAATTCCAGCAAGTTACGATGCGGCTGTGGTCAGAATCAAGGGAACAAAGAAAGCGCTGGTGCTTAAGACCGATTGCAACGCGCGCTACGTCTACTTGAATCCGCGGAGAGGTGGACAAATTGCTGTAGCCGAGGCGGCTCGGAATGTTGCCTGTACGGGAGCTGCACCCGTAGCGATCACAAATTGCTTGAACTTTGGCAATCCTTACGACCCCGAGATCTACTGGCAATTCAAGGAGGCGGTGGCCGGCATAGGCGATGCGTGCCGGATTTTGGGAACTCCGGTGACTGGGGGAAACGTCAGCTTCTACAATGAAAGTCCAGATGGTGCTGTGCTTCCGACGCCGGTTATTGGAATGTTGGGACTTCTGGATGATGCTCGGTTGGCAGTCCCGTCCACGTTCAAGCGCAGCGGCGACATCATTCTCCTCCTTGGTGACGAACTGGGTGAGGTAGGAGGCTCAGAGTATTTGTTTCAGCGAATGTCAAAAATTCTTGGCCAGGCTCCACTTTTGGATCTTGCCGCTGAGAAATCACTTCAGGCTCTCCTCGTGGATTTCTCCAAACGCTCACTCATTTCATCGGCGCACGATTGCTCTGAAGGTGGCCTAGCAGTCGCGCTTGCCGAGGCGCTGTTTGACAACCGTGGCCAATTTGGTGCGACAATAGACCGCTATGTCAATGCGCAGCTCCGCTCGGACTTCAGCTTGTTTGGCGAGACTCAGTCCAGAGTCATTGCTTCCACAAATCCCGAAAACTTAACCACCATCCTGAGTTTGGCCAAATCCCGAGGCGTGCCCGCAACAGTGATTGGTTCAGTCAACGGAAATGGCCTGCTTAACATCGGTGGCGAGATTTCGATTTCAGTACGGGAAGCAGAAAATGCTTATCGAAGGGCTATTCCAGAAGCGGTGGGAGAGGTATAGTCAGCGGATATTGTGTCCTGATTATCTGCCGTTCCAATAACCACTGACTTTACATAATACCTATTATACGACAACGGAAGCCTGAGCGAAGCCGGATAAGGCGCTACAAACCAGCTGCATCGCCAACAGCCGACAGTTGAATATCCCCTTTGGCTACCTCAATCTTGTATTGACGTAGCGGCATGACTGCCGGGCCAGAGAGATTCACGCCTTCGAGATCAAACTTGCTGTTGTGACAATTACAGACAAATATGCCTTGGTCATTCTCTTCCTCAAACCTCACTGAGCATCCCAAATGTGTGCATACCGCGCTCACTGCGTGAAAACTCCCGTTGTGTGACCGACCAATGATCACCTTTTCCCGTCCAAAGTAGACTACCTTGCTGGTTTTCGCCTGGAATTCATCCGCTCTGCCAAGAATCGAGGTTTTCCCAAAGCTCTCACTCGCATGGGGTAACTGTCGGCGAATCAACCCATAAGCCGTCGGCCCAATAACCAGAGCTATCCAGCCAACCATGCTTTCTTTGAGAAATATTCTGCGTGTCCAGGTCACTTCAAGCAATAGACTATTTTGGAAACATTTTGATGGAGCAAATCAGAACTCTACCAATCCCGTGTAAACCACCTTAGCCGGCCCAGCCAGCCGCACATTCTGGATCGATCCATCAAGCACACTGAAATCAACCCGCAATGGCACACGACTTCTCGGAATAACTGTCACAGGCGGGACAATATTCCACCGTCGCGTGGCTACTATCGCCGCGGCAATCGAGCCGGTTCCGCATGCTAATGTCTCATCTTCAACACCACGCTCATATGTCCGTATACGTATTGAGTTATCACGAATTCTCTCAATGAAATTCACGTTTGCTCCAGCCGGTGCAAACTGTCCGTGCTCACGAATCATCCTGCCGAGACGCAAAACATCGAGATCGTCCAAAGACGCAGCACCGGTCAAACTCTCCATGAGCACAACAGCGTGAGGAGATCCTGTATCGATGAAACTCACTGGAAGCCATTGCGATTCAAGGGCAATTTCTATATCTGACAATGCATTCCTAGGATCCTTCATCGTAAGAATGACTTCAGTCTTGCTAACGGTTGCGCTGTATATGTGATCCAAAGCCTCAAAT
>QYQB01000004.1 GCA_007280275.1 bacterium
CCTCTTGAAACTCTTGAGGTGGTCAGCGACGGTCGTGCCAGTGGTGACGACCTGGGCGATGTAGTCGAACCCATGACGATCAAGAAGTTCCCGGAATCGATCCCGGTCTCCTTCATCCGGCAGGATATGCTCAATGCCGCTGTACCTCAGATCCTTGATACGCGGGAAAAGCGTTTCCCAGGCCTCCGTGATTCCCCAAAGATGTCGATAAATCAGCAGCTCCATCACTCACCTCCTATTTCATTCTTACAAACACAGGCTGCACCCACGCCACGAATCCACCTGAATCACTCACTCGTGCCCGTACATATGCCTCCTGATGCTTCAACTCGAAGACTGCCGGATTGTCCTCTGTCTGAAGCAGCACTCTCCCTCCTGATCCAATGAATTCAGTTCGGTACCCGAAATCCGACTTCTGCCTGATCCTGATCTCCATGCGTTTGGAGCTAATCTGAACATCCTCCAGCTCGACCCCTGTGCTCGAATAGAAGAATCCGGCTTCAAGATTGCGGATGATCTCATTTGGATCCCGTTTCGATGCCCTTACCACAACCCACCCTTTTCCGGGATTCGACCGTTTCGGGCCAAACTCCTCTTTGAAATGATGAGCATCGTCAACGGCGATTCCATAGATGCGCATCCCGGATGTCAACAAATAGTCCCAGACTTCCTCCATACCAGGGTGCCCACTCCCGCCCTGGTTGTGCACAAGCGGATGACCGTTGAATATCTCGAGCAGGTTGTTGTTCCTAACCTGCAGCAGCGTCTCCTGATCAATTGCCCATCCGAAGTTGGGATGGTTGATATGCGGAACTCCCTCGACCGATCGGACTGCATCGATATTCCTCTGAATCGTCCCAAGGAGCGAGCTGTCCTTTTGTGGCGGAATGACGCCATGGATATTCAGCCCGTTGACATGAACGGGCTTCTTCTGAAAGCTTGATGTCAACTCCTCTCCTGGGATGAGAAGGAACGATGAGTCGACAAGACCGGCGAGCGCTATCGGGTCGGTGAAGGTATTATGATCGGAGAGAACGAGAAACTGGTAACCGTGTGTTTTGTACCATCGCGCGACTTCCTCCGGCGAGGAGTCTCCGTCGCTCATCGTCGTGTGAGCGTGCGTGTTCCCCTTGAACCAGTGCATTCCTTGTGTCCGCGGGACTTCGAATTCCTGAGCCTGCCCGAATTGGGCGACACACAGGAGAACGATACCGATGGATGTCAGAAAGCTACCCCGCATGCATTCCTCCTTCTTTTCAGTTGACGAGTTGTGGCACGCCCGCTACCCATTCCTGAGGGCAAGGGGAAGGGACACAAACGCCGCATCGTGTCCCGACGGAGGCTCTTCTTCGCGGTTGTCTTGGCCGGCTGCTACTGAATGAAGATCAATGGCAGGTGGAGAGTCGCCCACACACCGTATTTCAGGAACGATTCTTTCCTGGCGCTTGGAACAAGAGATGCAAAGTAGATAGATTTCGCCACTGTATTGCTCATCATCGCCATGACCATCGCGAGGACCACCGAGTGGATCATTGCTCCAGAGGGATGGAGAAGCGAGAGGATGTAGGGGTCGATATCCGTCACGCCGACAATTGCAGAAAATGCCAGAAGGCCTGTACTCCCGAGCCGCTGTTCGACCAGTTTCGTTACAATCATCAACAGAACAAACATGAGTCCGAAAACCAATGATGGCCTTACCTCGAAGGGATTGTGCAGGTTGGGAAACGTGGTCGTTTCCTCGGACTCCCCCTTCGGCCGCACACGAAACGAGAGAAGAACACCAACAAGGAACAGGATCGTCAGCCTCCACCACAAAGCAGGAAGAAATGCCGGATTGATGATGAGAACGAGGACAAGAATGCGGGGGTACATCATACTGGAAGCCAGAATGGAAGCCTGAAGGGCCATCCCGGCGTGTTCAGGGCTCTTCTGGGCAATTCTGCCGACTGCGAGAGTCGTGGCAGTGCTCGAGACAATTCCGCCGAGGATACCCGAAAGCCACAGCCCCACTTTGTTCCCGAACCTCTTCGAGAGGAAATATCCCACGAACCCAATGCTCGAAACCACGATCACGATTTCCCAGATCCGGGTCGGATTGAGCCCGAACGCCGTGTACTCCTGATTCGGGAGAACGGGCAGGATGATGACCGTCACCAGGATGAACTTGACGACTGCCAGAAACTCCACTTTGTTGAAGCGATCGAGATACGTCTCAAGCTCCGCCTTCTCCGAGAGGAGAACGGTATTCACCACCGCAAGCGCCATGGCGATCCAGACATCGGCCAGCAGGGCAACGGCCCCCACGACGAACGTTAACAGGGCAGACGCCTCGCTCGTGAAACCGTGGTGGCCTGCTTTCGTCTTCGTGATGTAAGCGATCACCGCAAGTGCTCCCACGACTGACAGACCCACGGGAAGCATCAGGCCTACGCCGAATCGCTGAAGCCAGGCACATCCAAAGCCCAGCAGGCTGATGATGGGATATGTCCGCACTCCTCCGAAGATTACGCTCCCCTGTTCAACCTTCGTACTCTCACGCTCAAGGCCGACAAGGAATCCGAGTGCGAGCGCCAGGGCCAGGCGCAGCTCCGTTGTCCATTCAATGATATTCATCTTGGCACCGCAATTAGGTTGGAGAGATTGCTACGTCAACCTCAGTAACTTCAAAAGCCTTCTTCAGGTCAGCAGGGTGAATTTGTACCAAGAAACCTCTTTTGCCGCCATTGATGAAGATCCTGGGCAAGGCAAAGATGCTACGCTCGACGTACACCGGAAGCGGATGGCGCGTGCCGAACGGACTTGTTCCCCCGAATTGATAACCTGTATGCCTTTGAGCAGTTGTTTCATCGCACGGCTCAACACGCTTTGCACCCATCACGCGGGCAAGTTGCTTGGTGGAGACTTCCCGGTCGCCGTGCATAAGAACGATCAACAGCTTTTTTTCGTCCGTCTGCATCATGAGCGTCTTCACGACCTCGTGTTCCGGCACATTCAGCGCACTTGAGGAGGTCTTCGTGCCGCCGTGTTCTTCATAGGTGTAGAGATGAGGATGAAAATCAATCTTCTTTTCCCGAAGCACCCGGATGGCGGTTGTCATTGGATATTCCGGCTTAGCCATACATGCCATCCCCTGACATATTCACAAGTCGTTCAGCCAGCCGAATCGTTCCAGGTCAAGCACTTCTCGATGGAAGATCAGGCCCTCTGCTTTCAACAGTCGTCGTTGTTTTTTGCAGGCAGCGCTGTCTTTGGGAAACGAGATCCTTCCCTGCGCATTGATCACCCGGTGCCACGGCACACCAGAATGTGGGGGGAGAGCATGGAGCGCGTACCCGACCATCCGCGGCTGCCCGGGGAATCCCGCTTCGGAAGCAACCTGACCGTACGTTGCCACTTTCCCTTTCGGGATCTGACAAACGGTTTTCCAGATGAGCTCATAGGTGCTGAGAGTCTTCCTCGTCTCCGCGCTGGAAATCATCACTGCAGCTCAGAGTGTGACTGGCTGTGCGAATTTCGCGAGCTCCGTGGCGGAAGCCTTTTCCACATCCGCGTGTAAACTGTTGCCATGCGAGTCCATGGTGACTATAACCAGGAAATCCTTCACGCGGACGTGCCACATTGCCTCAGGCACTCCGAATTCCAGAAAGTCCACTCCTTCCACTTCCTCGATGCATTTGGCGTAGTACTGCGCCGCACCGCCGATGGCGCTAAGGTACACGGCTCCCACTTCCTTCATGGCCGCGAGCGTCTTACCCCCCATTCCCCCCTTGCCGATGATTGCCCGAGCCTTGAACTTCTTGATGATATCCCCCTGGTAGGGTTCCTCCCGAATGCTCGTGGTCGGGCCAGCAGCATTCATGAACCACTTGTCCCCCTTCTTCAATGAGACAGGTCCGCAATGGTAAATGACCCCTCCGTCCAGGTTGACGGGAGAATCGTGCGTCATCAGGTGATGATGGAGGACGTCCCGCCCCATGTGCATCATGCCGTTGAGCAGCAAGACGTCTCCGACCTTCAGGCCTCGGACCTGCGTCTCCGAGAGCGGGGTCGTGAGTCGGATTTCACGGCCGGTCAGAGGCAGATGCTCTGCCTCTGCCATCTTCATGGTGGGCGTATCTCCCTTGTAGAGCCAGCGCTTGATTTTGCCCGTCGCCGGATCAATCACGACGCCCAGGCGACGGTAGGCCCAGCAATCATATGCGACAGAAACGAAAAAGCTCGCCGGCAGCCGATGGTATGAACCGATCTTGCAGCCGATCAACGTCGCCTGGCCCCCAAAGCCCATCATGCCGATACCCAGTTTGTTCGCATTCTCCAGAATGTACGCTTCGAGCTTCGCCAGTTCCTGATTCGGATTGATGTCATCGAGCTCGCGAAAGAGCTGCTGCTTCGCGTAGTGGTAGCCGGATGCGCGGTCTCCGCCAACCGATACACCAATCGCTCCCACACTGCAGCCCTGACCTTGCGCCTGCCACACGGCGTGCAAGAGGCACTTGCGCACACCATCGAGCGTTCTGTCTGCGCGGCCGAGATTCGGCAACTCAGCCGGGAGTGAGTACTGAATGTTCTTGTTCTCGCATCCACCCCCTTTGAGGATGAGTTTTACTTCGATATCGCTCTCTTCCCATTGTTCGAAATGCAGCACAGGAGCGCCTTCGCCCAGGTTGTTGCCGCTGTTCTTTCCGGTCAGGGAATCGACCGTATTCGGCCGCAGTTTCCCCTGTTTGGTAGCTTCGACGATTGCTTCGAGGATCTGTTTCTTCATCGCGATCTGATTGACACCGACAGGCGTCTTGATCTCGAACGTCGGCATCCCGGTATCCTGGCAGATCGGGGCGCAACCGGTGACAGCCATATCGATATTGATGGCAACCGTCTGAAGTGCCAGATCGGATTGCGTCCCCTTGTTCTCCCTCTTTGCCGCATCTTTGATCGCTCTCCGGACATCCGCCGGCAGATTCGTCGATGTTTCAGTGACAAGGTTCAACATGCTTTCTTTGAACTGTTCCATAGAACTATCTCCTTATTCTCCTCTTGGCAAAACAAGAAATGAAGTCACATTGTTCTTTCACGGCTTGGGGAGCTCAGTGACAGACGAAGCTCCGGCTCCTTCAACAGTCGAAAAGACGACGGGTTGCAGGTTTTGGTAGAGGGACATTTCGCCTGCAAAGAAAAACACTTTGGACCACGCTCTCGATACCATGAAGAGTTGCTGGATAATCAGCATGACGATGATTGTCAGGTCGGTTGTCATGCCAATGGCGAGATCGAGAAGCGCGTAGATGGCAAATAAAAGGATCAGGACCAGGAGCATCAAGAGCTCAAGTCCGATTGTCCTGAAAAAATGGCTGAAAACGAATTTCGTTGATAGCCATGCAGCCTTCAACACTTTTCGCTCGTCGTTCACAACGATGCTGATCTTGGAGTAGTCGGCGATCATCAGAAGCAACATCACAGGAAAGAAGAAAAGTTTAATCTGCGCAATAGTGAGCACGATGACCGTGACTTCGGAGGTTGAGTCCTCAATGAGCACCTTTGAAAGTATCGCCAGAATAAAGGTCATGATGACAACGAGGACAACCAGCACGATCGCGAACACGAAAAAGAGCCGCAGAAACCGGCCGAAGTATTTGCCGCAGCCCGCGAAGAACTCCGATATCGAGTATTTGTCATGCTCATTGCGCAGAACGGTCAGAATCCCTCCGGCCAGGAAGGAATTGATGAGCATGAACAAAGCGATGGCCCAGGATACTTGCCGGAGCACAGCCGATACTTCTTCGGCATGAACATTCATGAAATCTGCCAACACAGTAAAATCCAGGCCGCGCATGAGTTCAAGCGGAGCCATCGAGGCACCGAAGCCAGCTACCAGCACGG
Organism: bacterium; assembly: GCA_007280275.1. GTDB lineage: Bacteria > Bacteroidota > Ignavibacteria > UBA10030 > UBA10030 > UBA9647. The sequence goes on from QYQB01000004.1 coordinate 5,878, forward strand.
CCCGGAACGCCATGGCCAGAGGGAGCGCGATTAAAAGGTTGATCACGTACAAAGCGAGAACCATCCTGGGTTCAGAGGTTGCCCGCCGAATACCGCTGGAAAATGCTTTCAGTATGCTCATGATAGTCGATTCCTCTATTCAGTAAAGAAAGGCATTCTTATCCAACCATCCCACCCAGCTGGAGTACGTTCTGGAACCAAAACAGGAACTTGATAGTATATTTCCAGATTGGAGCACTGGCGGATTCCGTCGTCTTATTGTTGTTGTTCCAGTTCTTGTCGATGACCAGCGTGGTATCTGGATCCACAGTCGCCCAGACGATTTTCTCAGGCCGCGTGTACTTGAACTCCACCCATCGACTCTGCCCGTCCCACGGCTCGCGTGCTTCCTTGCCGTTGTCGAAATGCACAAGAACCGACGTTGGCAGCTTTATTTCGCCTGTTCTTCTCGCGACCACTCTCGATTCGTAGAGCATTGCCGGCTTGGAGCTATCCTTCATCGAACCGAATGAGACTTTCTTCCCATTATTGTCAAACAGCCCCTGAGGTGTGCGGACTTCCTTGTTCTCGATGAGACTCAGTTCATAATCACATACATCTGTGCCATAGAGAACCTGGTCGAAGTACCAGTTCAGGTCCTGGCCGAACTTGTTCCCGTGATACTTGGGCACGATTTCATTCACGACCGCGATAAAGTCCTTGCCGGATGGGTGTTTGAATTTCCACCTCTCGAAATAGGTTTTCATGAGCGTATCCATCACCGTTTGCCCAATGAGGCGCTCGAGAGTCGTCATGAAGACAGCCGTTTTCTGATAGGTCAGGTTGCCGTATCCCCCCTGCTTGAATTGCCAGCCAAGCGTGGTGGTCGGCGCGATTTTAGGATTGCGCATTCCGGTATATCCCATCCTGGTTGTTTCAAGATCTCCCGCCGTAAAACCGGGGAACTCGATCGTTGCGGTCTTCGTCCCATACGCATGATCCATGATGCGGGTCTCGTAGTACTGATTGATTCCCTCATCCATCCACGCTTCCTCGAATTCATTGCTGCCAACCAGGCCATACCAGTACTGATGGCCGAACTCGTGCACGGTGACAAGCTCGGCGAACTTCGCATACTTGCCGATTCCCCACATCGATCCCGCAGTAATAAGCGTGGGGTACTCCATTCCTCCTGCTCCGGATGCGCCATACGCAGGATCGACGACGGTGACATTCGGATATGGGTACTTTCCTACGTGCTTTTCGAAATACTCGAGTGCTACTTTCACCGATTCGAAATACCGCACCGCCTGATGCACGCGTTGCGGCTGCATCAGAACGCGTATCTTCACGTGTTTCCACTGATCGCTGAGATCGACATATGACGGCGAAGCAGTCCACGCAAAATCATGCACATCTTCGGCGTGATGTGTGACGGTTTTCGTCCCGTCGCCGTTGTCCTTGACACCGGAAAGAAGCCCGGTTGCTCCCACAACGTATTCCTTCGGCACGGTCATGTCCACATCATAGACGCCGTAGTCGGCGTAGAATTCGGTATTCGAGTGAAACTGATGGCAATTCCACTGTCCCACGGTTGCGTAGCGCTGACCGGCCGCTTCGTACACTCCAATTTTGGGGAACCACTGCCCCAGCATAAAGAAGTTCTGGTAGTACCCTGTACGCGCGAATATCCTCGGCAACTTCGCGGTGAATGTCAGGTCCAGCTGAATCGTTTGGCCGGGAAGCACGGGCTTCGACAATGGAACGCGTATGACTGTCTGGTCCTTGTCGTTGTCATCGTCGGGATGGATGAACTGGATGAGACCCGTCAGGTCCTCACCGTCAGCAGTTTTCATCGAGGTCACGTCGACCCATCCCCATCCTCCTTCCGCCAACTCAAATCCCCGATTGACGCCTCCGGACTCCTTCATAAATGTGGATTCCGAATTCTTGAACGCGTTGAAATAGAGATGGAACTGCAGCTCCCCGACACGGTCGGTGGACGTGTTACGCCACGTCAAAGTCTCTTTCCCGTTCAGCATCTTCTGGGCTGCGTCGAGCGCGACGGAGATCTTGTAGGAGGCAATACGCGGACTCAGTGGATCTTTGAAGATGGTCTGGCCGCTGGCACACAATGTCGCCGCAAGCACAAAAACGATCAGACTGATGGTTACTCTCACTCTTGATTTCATAAAGGGCTTCCTCAGTTCAGGGATTGGCTGCTGTATCAAATTGACTTCCATTTCACAACACCCACCTTCACAAGATCTTCGATGAACCTGTCAAATCCTTCAATTGCGGCGCTGCCAAACTCACCCGTCAACGCCCGTTCGATGTCCGAAATGTTCCTTTTCCCATCCATGAAATTCGGGATTTCGAAACGGACATCACCGTTGAGTTGATAACGGGGCGCCCCGGTTGCGGCTCCGCCTTTCGGCAATTTGCTCTCCGGCAATCCAAAATCAAGCGGGCCTCGTGTCAGCCGGATTGGCACCCTCTTGTCGGCGACTGCCCGGAACGTTGGAGTACCTTTGTTCTCCAGTCGCATCGTTGCATCAATCTTTACCTCTTCCAAAAGGGTATTCGCATAGGCACCCAGTTGCTCATTTGACTTTCTGACCGCCCGCAGGGTTTCGGATTGGTCATTAAACCAGAGGATTGTCGCCAATCCCTCTTTTGCGACGCGTGCGTTCTCATCAACTACAGTCATCGCTTCCCGAAGAACAGCCGGCAGCCGATCTATTGGCGAATCCAAGATCAGCCGGGCCGCGTTTCGTCCGGCCTGTCCGAGTCTCTGCGTTGCGTTCGCGCCCGCCAGGTGGACGAGATCAAGAGCCTCATTCGTGACCAGATTCGAGAGAAAAATCACAGTTCCGGCAGCAATCATCTCGCTCCTCGCAAGCTCGACAGGGTCGACCTTATCGGGAGTATCGTCCGAGGTGTGATGGGTGTAGTCAGGACCATGGACCATCATAACTCCGGGTGTTTTCCGGTCGATGAACATCATGTGGTCGCTTCCACCGGAGTATGGAACGATCCGGTAATTGAACAACGACTGACTCCCGCGCGGCGTCCTGATGTTCAGTCCGTCGGTCATCTGGGCCATGTTTTCCACTACGTCGATCAGGACCGAGGGAATCGAATGGGGGGTCCGCGTCATGATCAACATGGAATGCAGAAGTTCCTGGTTTTCCCCAACCATATCCATGTTGAGGTTGGCAAGGAATTTTCCGCCAAGTTCCGGGCCTACGAGCTCAGGATGAGCATCGATATAGGGCATCATGCCGTTCCACTCCGGCACCCAGACAAACCGAATTGAGCGTTTCAGTTTCGGCAGTCGACCTGAATCCGTCAGTTCCTTCAGCGTGCGGGCAATATCCAGGATCGCAGCCGAGCCGCTTGCGTTGTCGTTGGCGGATTCCTTCGGGTGGTCGAGGTGAGCACTCAGCACGAGTTCCTCCTGCGGTTTTTCCGACCCGCGCAGGTGAGCCACCACAACGTCCATGAAGTACGGTTCCAGCCCGATCCCCTTAACCTGCCCACGCACGATAACTTTCTTGCCGCTGAGGACAAGATCCCGCAGCTTTTCACCTTGCCTGTGGCTCAAGTTGAAGCCAAACGTCACCCGCTCGAGCTCATCTGTCCTGGGCCACATACCCGTGTATTGCAGCATGTCCGGATGATCTTTGGCCCGATCGTCATCCAGATAGCAGACGACGGCCTTCGCCCCATACTTGAGCACTGCGAGCCTATGCACTTCTCCGCCGTACCCAGTGGCGAGCACAATCTTCCCGGCGACATCTTTCCCTTTGTAGTCGTCATCGCTCGTGCCTTCCCCCACCCAGACGAGCTGCGCCGTAGCGTCGCCGGGGTTGGAGTAGGTCATCACGCTCATCGCTATTTCCGGGTACCCCACGATCCGTTCTTCGTACGGCTCCATCATCCGCAACTCCCCCCAGGAAATGTCCCACCCGGACGGAGACTGCCAGGTCTGATACACTGCCCGGCCATCTGATTTGTACGATTCGACGTAAGCGTCTTTGTCGGAGTATCCGCAGGCACGGAGCTGTTCCAGGACGTACTGGGCAGCCGCGCGGTATCCACGCGAGCCCTGAATCCGATGATGGCGGCTGATTTGGATGACATGTTCTTTTGCGAGCTCGCCGCTCAGCGACTCGTGTAGAAGAGCCCTGACCCTTGCGTCGAGCAAGTCCTGGTTTGGCTGCGAGAAGGCTTGGGAAAAGAGAAAGAAAAGACAGAGGAGGTTGCGCCCCATGTTCATTCGGTATGGCCTTCCAATCTGAGTCAAACGATGGATTCCTGGTGGTGGCTTATCGCGATCAATATAGAGAACGATAAGAGAAATGGCAAAGGAAAGTTGGACCGAGGAAGGAGGGCGTGGAATCCACCATCACAAATCTCAATCGGGCTGAGCGCTGGACCGTGTCTCAGACCATGAGGGAAGCTCGAGAACAAACGTGGGACTACACAAAGCGAAGCGCCCGATCCTTGCTTCGCACAAGAGATGCGAGATTTGAACCGAGCGCGATGAGGGGAAACTTAAAGGGGGGCTACTGGAACTCTCCCGCAAAAGTCAGATCGCCAAGCTTGCCATGGCTGTCAACAGTTACTGTAATGGTGTTCGCAGCATTGTTGGTAGAAACTCCTTGAAGAGTCAGAGAATTCACTTGAGGGTCCGTAATGGAGTACGTTCCATTGCCATTGCTCCTCATGTGCAAGGGGATAATAAATGTGGTGTAATCCCCCTGGCCGCCACCCATGGTGCGAAGCGTGATGCGATATTGGTATGCCAGCAACGAGATATGCTGGAGATCAGTGATCATTGCGTCACGATTCGATGCGATGGACTGAGCATCGAAGAGGGAAAGGCCGACTGTTATCGCTAGGCCAACAATAATCACGCCGACAATGACAAGCAGAAGCTGCTGTTGACCCATCCGTTGACTCCCAGAATGCGCACGACTAGTGTGTCCCCCGTCACTCGAAGGAGGGGACTTGGCTGCACAGATACATTCAATATCTATGCCCCCGCGACCAGATGGCCAGGGGGTCCAAACCCTCCGATAAACTGAGCCGATCAAAGGAAGCCGGCCCGGCCTCTCGGACATTTTTACCTCAGGCGGAAATTCTTACCTGATAGACGCGGACAAGTTTGACTGCGTCAAGCCAAGACTTCCGATGGATGACGGGATGTGGCCCAGATTGCGATATCACTTGTTCCACACCAGTACTTTCAGGTAGGTAGGAAACTCCTGCGAGTGGTACAACCGTTGGGTAGCTTTCTGGAAATCTGATTCCCTGGCTGTGCGGATGTTGACAAACTTCTGAGGATTGCGATCGACCAGAGGGAACCAGGTACTCTGGACCTGCACCATCATACGATGCCCTTTCTTGAAACAATGAAGGACATCGCGCATCTCAAACTCGACGCGAGTAACTTTGTTGGGGACGAACGGCACCGGCTTCGAGAAACTCTCTCTGAACTTACCGCGGAACACGTCGCCACGTACCAGCATTTGGTATCCACCGACCGGTACTCCGCTCCTCGTGACGCCGAGGGAGTCATCGGGGAACACGTCGATGAGCTTCACAACCCAATCCGCATCCGTGCCTGTCGTAGACACCTGGAGGCTCGCCACGATGGGGCCGGCGAACGTCACGTCGCCGATGAGTTTTTCGCTCTCAAAGACAAGGACATCGGGGCGGGTTGCTGCAAAGCGCTGGTCTTCTCCAAGGACATCGCGCGAAACGCCCGCGCGTATGTCCCGCGTGTGGGGAACGGGCTTGCCAGGGTCGCTGACGTATTCGGAAAAAGCTTCCGGAGACGTTGACGGCGAATCGAAGCCAAGTCCACCCTTTGGCAGCAGATAGAGTTGTCTCTCCGATACGTTCTTCGGAGGCCAGCGATCGAGTTGATGCCAGACGTTCGAGCCGGTTTCAAAGACGATGGCTTCAGCGTTGGGCGGTTCACCCTTCCCCTTCAGATAGTAGTTGAAAAACGGCAATTGCACGTTTTCCTGGAACCACACAGAGGTCTTCGACCCCCAATTGAGATCACCCAAGCGCTCGCCTTCGTCTCCGTTCCACTGACCGTGGCTCCACGGCCCCATCACCAGCATGTTCGTGATGCCTGCATTGTTTTTCTCGATCTCCTTGTACGTCTTGAGCGGTCCCAGCATATCTTCCTGGTCGAACCAACCTCCGACTGTCATTACCGCAGGCTTGATGTTCTTCAGGTGGGGGTAGACAAGCATCGGCTCCCAGAATTCATCCAGTGTTTCGTGTTTCATCATCCCGGTCCACATCGCAACGCTGTCTCTGAAATACAGCTTGTCCGCGTTCGACAGGGGCCCCATTGCCAGGAAAAACTTGTAGGAGTCCATCGTCCAGGGACGGAAGGAGAAGATCGTACGGGTGGTCGGCACCGGCCTCGCGTGACCGAAGAACATGTAGAAGCCGAAATTCTGAGCGAGGAAGAATGCGCCGTTATGATGCTCATCGTCTCCCACAAATGGATCGGCGATCGGCGCTTGAGGAGACGTTGCCTTCACAGCAGGATGGGCATCGATGGTGCCCATCGTCGTGTAGAAGCCCGGATAGGAGATGCCGGTTATTCCAACACGTCCGTTGTTGCGGGCAAGGTTCTTTACAAGCCAATCGACGGTATCATAGGTATCGGTCGTTTCGTCAATGTCACTGCTCCCCTTTTTCACGGGCTTATATGGACGGAGGTCGACGAAGGTCCCCTCAGACATGTATCTTCCACGGACATCCTGATGCGCGAAGATAAAGCCTTCGCGCGCTTCGTTCATCGACGGGACTATCCGGTTGCGCGTCGCGCCGAGTCCATAGGGCCCCACGCTGTATGGAGTGCGATTAAGAATGATGGGATATTGCCGGGTGGTGTCCTTCGGCGTGTAGACGGAAGTAAAGAGCCTGACCCCATCACGCATCGTGATGGTGAATTCGCTCTTATTGTAGTGTTCTTTGACGTAGACAGAATCCTGTGCACGGGCAGAAAAAGGGGACGTGAATAAAGCAACAATGGAAACCATTGATATCCAGACCCTGCGATGGTAGCGAACGATTCTCAAGCGTTTTCCTCCTTGCTGTTCAGTCGTATCGAGAAGCGGCACCACGACAAGGCGCGCGCAAATCCCCGGCCATTCTCGTTCAGCGAACAAGAACCGGCCAACTGCGATCACTCCATCCAACAACACTGTTTACTTCATCACGACCAGGCAGCTGGCCATGATATCGTGCAGCGCCTGTTTTTTCTCAGTGAATCCCGCCATGATGTAGCCGATGGTCAGGATCATTCCGGAAACGATCTTGCCGAAGTAGCGACCAGTCGCACGACCGAAAGAAATCCGTTGTCCGTTGAGGTCGGTCACGACTATTCCGAGAGCAAGTTTGCCGAGCGTCGCCTGTTTGCTCGACGATTCCATCAGAGCATAGTAGAGCCACTGCAGGACGACAACAAGCAGGATGGCTGCCATATACGCCGCGATGAAGGCAAGGAGTATGCCTATCCCGCTCTCAGACCCTTCCATCATGCCCGCACCGATTCCGACGCCAAGAAGAGCCAACGCCGGGATCAAGAGCAGGAGGGACACGAAGCCAATGAGAACATTGTCGATCAAGTGCGCAACAAACCTCCGCCAGAATCCTGCATATCGAACTGTTGGACGCGGCGGCATGGAGATCGGTGCTTGGATCGGCGTTGGTTGCATGATTCCTCCGTTAGTGGTGTTAGAATGAACTCGTGAGACAGATTCGCCGCACTTCCATCACAGCACTCGAGCCGCTATTTCGTGATCCCAAGCTGTCCCAGTATGAACGCGAAGTTGAACGCCTGTTCCTTGTACGCATCGTAGCGTCCCGAGGCGCCTCCGTGTCCGGCTCCCATGTTGATTTTCATGACAAGAGGATTCCTGTCGGTCTTCGTTACCCTCATCTTCGCTGTATACTTCGCCGACTCCCAGTACATCACCTGTCTGTCATTGAGTGATGTAGTAACGAGCATAGCCGGATAGGCCTTTGCTTCGATGTTCGTGTAGGGACAATAGGTCTTCATGTAGTCGTACTCTTCCTTCTTTTTCGGATTCCCCCACTCGAGGAACTCTGGGACCGTCAACGGAAGAGACTCATCGAGCATCGTATTGACGACATCGACGAATGGAACAGCGAGGTGGGCCACTCTGAAGAGGTCGGGACGCATATTCAGGACAGCGCCGATGAGCAGACCTCCGGCACTGCCTCCCTGCATCGCAAGATGTTGTGGCGATGTGTACTTCTGGCGAACAAGATGTTCGGCGCAGGCGATGAAATCCGTGAATGTGTTCTTCTTCATCAACATCTTGCCCTCATCGCGCCACTGCTCACCCAGATCTCCTCCACCGCGTATATGGGCAAGTGCGTAGACTACTCCTCGGTCCAGGAGACTGATACGCGCCACGGAGAACGAGGCTGATTGCGAAAACCCATACGCCCCGTAGCCGTAGAGCAGCAGGGGATTTGTTCCGTCGCGTTTGATGCCCGCCTTGTAGACAATGGAAACCGGAACCATCGCTCCATCCGCCGCCCTCGCATATACTCGCTCAGACACGTAGTTCTTCGGGTCGTAGCCGCCCAGGACCTCCGTCTGCTTCAGCAATGTGCTCTTCCCGGATTCCATGTCGTAGTCGTAGACCGAACCCGGCGTGACAAATGATTGATAGCTGTAACGAAAGACCTTTGTATCATACTCAGGATTCGCCCCGGGACCTGCCGAATAGACTGGCTCTGGAAACGCGACGTCTATACTCTTGCCCGTGCGAAAATCGTGAATCACAAACCTGACCAACGCCTGCTCCCGCTCGACAAAAACAGCGTGACTGCGGAAAAGCGAAATCCCTTCAAGCTTGACCGCCGGACGATGGGGCAGGATTTCCTTCCAATTCTCCGGCCGTGGGTCGGAATCGGGCGCCGTTACGAGGCGATAGTTCTTCGCCCCTTTGTTTGTCCGGACGTAAAAGAGTCCCTCACGATGGTCAACGCTGAGTTCGTGCCCCTCTTCCCGTGCGTAGAGGACTCTGAACGCACCACGCGGCTGGTCACTGGGGAGATAGTGGAATTCATCCGTGATAGAGCTTCCCGCGATGAAGAACAGGAATTTACGGTCGCTCGATCGATCTACGCCGACGCGATAGAGTTCGTCTTTCTCTTCGTACAACAGTTCGTCCTGCTTGCCGCCAAGCTCGTGGCGGAACAATCGGTAGGGGCGTTTCGCCGCGTCTTCCTTCACATAGAATATGGTTCTATTGTCTGCAGCCCACAAAGCGCCATTTACCTGGCCGACATCATCCGGAAGCACGGCGCCGGTTCTTAAATCTTTGACGGCAAACTGGTACTGGCGAAAGCCGGTCGTATCCAGGGAATACATCAGCAGGTTTCCGTCGTCGCTTACATCGTAGAGACCCAGCCCAAGGAATTTGTGCCCTCTGGCGAGCTCATTGAGATCGAGCGTCACCTCTTCCGGACTGTCCATGGTCCCTTTTTTCCGGCAATAGATGGAGTATTGCTTCCCTTCCTCCATTCGAGTGTAATACCAGTATCCCCCCAACTTGTAGGGCACGCTCAGATCTGTTTGTTTGATCCGACCAAGGATCTCCTTGTAGATAGTTTGCTGCAAGCCATCGACATTCTTCGTCATGCTTTCGGTGTAACGGTTTTCCGCTTCGAGATATGAGATCACCTCGGGATTCGTTTTGTCACGAAGCCAGAAGTAATTGTCGATCCGAACGTCAGCATGAAGGGTGTCGACCTTTGGGTCTTTCTTCGCGATCGGCGGAGTTCCGATATCCGTATGGGATTGTGCGTGCAGTGATTGATCGATCATAGCGCAGAATAGTGCAATGATTATGGAGATTTTCATATGATCCCGATAGCCTCCCTGAAGTGGGTTACCCTGGGCAGTGCAGGGCACCACGATGGCAGGCAATGTAGGGGATGGAGTTTTGAATGTCAATTCAGCACCCTGCAGGCTTTCACGGTGCACCGTGAGCCTGAATTTCCCCCTGATCTCATTGGGGTTTGGAAGTTCCCCGGGAGCCATACGTTTCACATCAATCTTTCTGTTACTCATCCCATATCAAGGCACGTTCGTCCCTGGTACTGAACAAGTGCGGAGTTGTGGCGTCTTAGCATGTGAAGGTCGCTCAGTAACAGGACGACCAAGACTTTCAGGAAGCAGAAAGCTCCAAGAATTAACATTCTTTCCCACAACACATTAAATCCCGGAGGACTTATGAAACGGACACTACTGGTCGCCCTGACCCTCGTGCTCGCCGTGACACTCACGACGGCAGCCTTCGCAGGCGCAGACAAAAAAGACGTCCAGCCAGCGTGGCAGACGGAGCAGGTGGAAGCCAACCTCATCGCGGGCGTGCAGTCGAGCAATTTTGGATTGCGAACCAGCGCCGCAATGATGCTGAGCGAATTTAAGAGCTCCAAAGCAGTTTTTGCGCTGATGCGAATGCTCAGGAGCGAATCGGATGAACGCGGGCGAATTGTTGCAGCCATGGCCCTTATGAAGATTGGCGATCCTGTGGGCCTCTACGCTGTCAAACAGACTGGCCGATTGGACGAAAACGTTCGTGTGCGGAAACTCTGTGCCCTGTTCTACCAGGAACACGAGCAGGAGAAGCAAAGCTGAGAAACACCGTCCTGGTCACTCCGGGATGGTCGTGGGAAGAAGGAAAGCCGTTGCGGCTGGTGTCGCAGCGGCTTTCTTATTGTACAGCGCCAGACAGATTGCAGATCGCAGCAGACAGACACCAGCGAGCGTCTTGCTGGGGCCACCTCTAGAAAGTAGTCTAGTTCGTGTTGTCGTCTATCCAATCCATAACCGTCTTGTACCAGAGCTCAGCATTCGCGGGCTTTGCGACGAAGTGCCCCTCGTCCGGGAAATACAGCATCTTTGACTTGACTCCCTGACGCTGCAATGCAGTGAACAACTGGAGTCCTTCACTTACATCCAGCCTGAAATCCATCTGTCCATGGATGACGAGCATCGGGGTCTTGAAGTTGTGAGCGAATGCCATGGGTGACCACTTCTCATAGAGCTCGGGGTTCTTGTATGGCGTCCCGCCAAGCTCCCACTCGGGGAACCAAAGCTCTTCGGTTGTGCCATACATGCTTTTGGGATTGAACACACCGTCGTGTGAGACCAGGCAGCGGAATCGGTCGGTATGTCCGGCGATCCAGTTGACCATGTACCCTCCATAGGAGGCACCTGCTGCCGCCATTCTCTTCCCATCGATGAACGGATACTTGTTCAGGACGTGGTCCACCGCCAGCACGAGATCCTCGTACGCCTTACCCCCCCAGTCACGGCTGATCTCATCGGTAAAACGCTGCCCGTAGCCCGTACTGCCGCGGGGATTGATCAGCACCACAACGTAGCCCCGCGCGGCAAACATTTGTGCATTCCAGCGATAGTGGAATTGGTCCCCCCACTGCCCCTGTGGTCCACCATGGATAAGAAATACCATTGGATACTTCTTCCCTGCGTCAAAGCCGGGGGGGTTGACAATGAAACCATGAACCTTTGTGCCGCCGGCTCCATCGAACCAGAAATCCTCTTTGGGATTCATTTCAATCTGGCTCAACCTACTATCATTGACCGCGGTCAGCTTCTTGATATTCTTCCCGTCGGTGTCAATTCGGAAGATCTCCGCCGGCTGATTGATCGATTCCCGGGCCACGACGAGTGATTTTCCATCCGGAAACATCCGCAACGAGTGGTTGTATCCCTTTCCGATGAGGGTTTCGAGCTTCCTGCCCGCAACAATCAGCTTGAAGAGTGATTCATTGCCCTTGTCATCTGCATTGAAGTAGATGACTTTCGAGTCAGGCGACCACACCATGTCGTTGACGCTGTAATCGAACTGTTCGGTGAGGTTGAGACGCTTACCGGTGGAGCGTTCGTACAGAATCAGCTGCTTCTGATCGGCTTCGAACCCAGCCCGCTTCATTTGGAGATAGGCGATGTGCTTTCCATCAGGCGAGTACAGCGGCTGCGAATCATTGCCCGGGTTGTCTGTAATGTTCCGGGGTTCGCCCCCTGACAGGGGAACAATGAAGATCTCGTTGTTCGTGCTCGTCGCAATGACCGGGTCCGGGTTTCTTTCGAAAGCGATTTCCCTGCTGTCGGGGGACCATGCATACGACCAGTTGCCTCCGAGATCGATAGGCGGTGTGTCATAGTCGCCCGGCGTGATATCCATCGCCGATCCACCGGCTGCCGGGACCACAAACAAGTGGTTTCGCATCCCATCCTTCCATGAGTTCCAAATCCGGTATGGAAGTTTGTCGAAAACCTTCGCCTTCACCTTGCTCTTCTCCGCCTCCTCCATTCGTTTCTTGTTGCAGTCATCATCCGGACAGTCCGGGTACACCGTAGAGGAGAACGAGAGCCACTTGCCGTCGGGCGATACCTGGAGGTCCGCAGCTCCAGTTGAGAGCGCCGACACCTTTCGAGCCTCGCCTCCTGCCGCAGGCACTATCCAGATCTGCGATTCGCCGTCACGAGTCGAGATGAATGCCAGAGACTTTCCATCCGGCATCCAGCGAGGGGTGTTGTTCGCCCCCTTCGCATTCGTGAGTTGCTGAGCTGCTCCTCCCTGGACCGGGACAAGGTAGATATTGCTATTCGTCTTGTTCTCAACCTTGATATGGTATGTCACGACGAACGCCACGGTCTTGCCGTCGGGTGAGACCTGAGGGTCGGTAACCCTTCCGATGCCTATGAACGCATCGAATGTGAGTGGATGTTTCGTTTGTGCAAGCGAGATGAAAACCGGAATCAGGACTGCGCACAGGATGGCAAAGCGCTTCATGGGGAGCCTCCAGAAAGAGTTTTGTACATGAATACGGGATCTTATCGAACTGAGATTACTCGACAAAAGGCTGCGCTCGACAAAGAGGAGCAGTTCTTCGACAGATAATCTGTCGAAGATGGCCCATGTCCGACAGTTCAACTGTCGGACAACAGAATGGGGTGTTCTCGAACTGGGAACAGCCGAGAACCAAACTACGCACGTCGGGAGTTCTGCTACTCACGTTTCTGTGTGTTCATGGGCAGAGCTCACGAACGGCAAAGGTGACGGACATCGCAAGGGTTCTCTATCGACCGAACAGGAACTTCAGCGGACGCCACAGACGACGAGACCAGGCTTGCTCATTGTGCAAGGCGCCCTTTGCAAAGAAAAAGTCCAGGTTCCTGCCCTGCTCGTATCCGATCTTCTGCAGATAGGCAGCGAGCGTCCGGTTTCCAGGAACGAGAGAAGGCTCCAGTTCGCCCACATCCATATAGATGCGCAGGTTCTTGTCCAACGCCCGCTTGCCGAAGCGCTCCTCGAGTTCCTTCTCACTCGTCCGGGAGCCAATAGAAGTGGAAAGGCAGCCTGCTTTCGAGAAAACGTCCGGGTACCACCAGACGAACATGAAAGAAATCAAACCACCCATTGACGACCCCATGACGGCGGTATTCTCGCGTGAAGGCCGGGTGCGATAGAGTGAATCAATGAGGGGCTTGACCCGGTTGACCACGAACCTTGCGTAACTTTGACCGAGAGGAGTGTCGGAATACTCGGAGATCCGGTCGGGCGTGTTGTTGATTCCAACGATGATGATCTCTTCCATCGCGTTCGATTTAATGAGACTATCGGCGACCTCATCGGCCCGCCATTCGTAGCCGATGAACGACGTCTTTGGGTCAAAGACGTTTTGACCATCGTGCATGTAGAGAACGGGGTATCGTTCCAGCGGCTTCTCGTCGTACGACGGTGGGAGCCAAACGATCAGATCGCGCTCAAAGTGCAGTCCTTCGCCCTTCAGCCCGCGATGATAGTTGACCGTCCCAACTATTCTGCCGGTCGCTGCGCGATTCCTCCGTGCAGGGGAGATGTCGTTCCAGGTTACGGGCGCAAGCGTTATCACGGTGTCGGAAAAGACCTGCACGACCGTGTTTTGAGGGATGACCCCGTCAACATACAGAGCCTCCGTATCCCAGGTACCGCGGGTGATCTTGAATTCGAGCACGCTCCCTGAGGGAGCGCCGGTGGAAAACGACCAGACAGAGTCGTTTTCTCTCAGCAAACGGATCTTGCCAGGGTCCCAATTGCCAAGTGCCGGCGAATTTCCGACAACATACATCGAAGAGTTGTTTGGCGTCGATGAGGGGAGGAGGACTCTTAGCGTGACCTTTTTTTCCTGTGCGTTTGCGATCGTCAAGAACATCAAGACCCAGCAGAGTATGGCGAGATGTTTAATAGGGAACCTCCGGGAAGCGATCGATGGATGAAAAGCTGTCCTCGCCAATCGAGCGTGCCAACGGGTCGAAGGAGAGTAAGAGAGCTCGTTGCCTTTGTTCAGAGTGTCTGTCCGGCGTGGATTGGATCCCGCTCAGGAGCGCCGCCGGCCACGTTCCTTCTGTACTCATAAGGTTACAAAAGATCTCTTTGAACTTCCAGTGAGACACAGTCCCTTAAACCCGAGATAGGAGCGGTGTTTTTTTGTATTTTGGGAACGTTGACTGCGATCTACGCGTCAAAGAGAGCAATAACGGGCTTGTCCGCTGCTGCTGAAAGAGACGATGCAGTCCACGACAGCCATCCTTTTTCA
>QYQB01000119.1 GCA_007280275.1 bacterium
CCCTTGAAGGCAACTTTCAGCACTCTACTTGTTTTCATCGGACACCTCCTTAGAAACGAGAGTGCTCATCTCCTGCTCTGCAACTCTCGGCTGAGGATTCACTTCATCGCTGATGATTCTTCCATCGGCAATCTTAATGATTCGCCGGGCATGTTCGGAGATATCAGCTTCATGCGTTACGAGCACGATCGTTCCGCCTTTCTCGTTCAGTTGCTGGAAGAGGGACAAGATCTCAAGGCTCGAGCGGCTGTCGAGGTTCCCCGTCGGTTCGTCGGCGAAGATGATTTCCGGGTCGGTGACGAGCGCCCGGGCAATCGCCACGCGTTGTTGCTGACCGCCGGAAAGCTCGCCCGGGTTGTGATGCACGCGGTCCGCCAGTCCCACGGACGCGAGCGCCTCGCGTGCGAGTCGCGTAATGTCGGTGCGGTCTGAGTAGATCAGAGGAAGTTCGACGTTTTCCAGTGCATTCGTCCGCGCAAGCAGGTTGAAGGATTGAAACACGAAGCCGATTTTCCGATTGCGTACGGTGGCAAGCTCTTCGTCGGTGAGTGTGCTTACCTCGACGCCGTCCAGCTTCAGCGAGCCGCTGGTCGGCTTATCGAGACAGCCGAGGATGTTCATAAGGGTTGATTTGCCTGAGCCCGACGCTCCCATGATCGCGACGTACTCTCCCTTCTGTATCTCCAGCGAGACGTCACGCACTGCATACACTTCTCCTCCGACTCCTTTGTTGTAGACCTTTGTCAGGTCTGTAGCTTTGATCACGGTGCTCTTCATAAGATGTTCTCCTGATTTCGTTTTGGTCTGTGAATGCATTCCGTTATGCCCATGAAGCCCGACAACGAAACGGGGTGAGCACAGGGCTGCTCAAATGTGTTGTCAGTGGTTTTTGAGAGATGAGCATCCATGTTCCTCAGAACTGAGCCGACAAACCAATAATCGGCAACACCCCGAAGTCATACCGTGGCGTGGTTGTGATGATGCCATCTGAGTCAACTTTGTAAGAATACGAAAGAATATTCTGACGGTTATAGACATTCCATAGGTCAACGTATGCCATTAATGTCCAAGAGTTGAAATGGAATTTCTTATCAATCCGGACATCGAGCTTGTGGTACGCTGGATAGCGGGCTGAGTTGTACCCGCCGTCTACAACATAGTACACCCCGTTCTTCATCACTGCCCCGACGACTGGCGTGTATGGGTTGCCGGACGCATACTGAAACTTCGCACCTATCTGCCAGCCTTTGCCAACTTCCATTCCAGCGATTAGATTCATGATGTGCGGGCGATCGAATTCAAAATCGTACAACGCCTGCGTGCTATTATCTCTTCGTTTCGAAACTGAATATGAATACGATGCGCTGCCGACAAACCCGTCGGTGAATTTCTTTTGCAAAGAAAGCTCTACACCGCGTGCATAACCACTTCCGGTATTGAGCAAAAGATTTGAGCTGTCAGGATCAACAACTAAATTGGAAAGTTCTTTCTGATATACTTCTACCGTGGCGCGTGTGTCGTCGGCCAGACGATGTTCGAGTCCGGCAACATAATGAAATGCTGTGCTACTCTTCAGTAAAAGATTCCGAGGATCGGGCGAGATCTGATAACTCGCCGGCGATTGAATATATTTTCCCCACGCTAGATTGAGCGATGTTGATTCCAAAAATCTATACGAAAGAGCAAGACGCGGACTGACATTGCTTTCATTCGTCAGGGCGAAACGATCAAACCGTAATCCGACAGAAATAGTTACAGGTTGTACGATTCGATAGGAGGATTGCACGTACAGAGCGGCTTTCGACGTCATATCCGGTATATAAGAAATTGTCGCAGCCGGAATAATGACTCCGCTTCGTGTTGTGTCTTCGGGTGTCCATGATTCATTCTTCGAATCAATCAGTTTCACAAATCCTCCTATTTTAAGATCGAGTACAGGAGAAAACTGATACGCTAATTCTGATTTGATGGCAAACTCCTCTTCAAGAATGTCTTCACCACGCAGGGCGCGGTTTGTTTCGCTTCCCTGACGCGTTGTCCATCCATTTCCCGTAAATGAAACAGTTGTAAGCACAAATGCATGTTGTGAAATAAGCAAGCGCCAATTCAATCCCAATGCAGAGCCGTAATCATCGCGCGCAAGATAGTCATATTTGCTCATGGCAGAAGATTCTTTCGTCGAACCAAGTTTATCGATCTGGTCTAAATAATAGAAGCCAACAAGACTGATCCTATTATTCGGATCGAGATCATACGTAATCTTACCAACAGCATCGTAATACCGTGGCGCAGCAGGTTTGTTCAGTAGTGATGTGAGAATATCGAAAAATCCGCGCCGGAGAGAAAAGACCATCGAACTGTTCTCCACGAGAGGTCCGTCCATCGTCACGCCGAATCCGGCAACATTTGCGTTCACATCCGTATTATAGAGTTCTTTATTTCCGTTTTGCAATGTCATATCAAATACGGACGACATTTTATCTCCATACTTTGCAGGAAATCCGCCTGTGAGAAAGTCGACTTTTTCGAGAAGCGCAGGATTCACAATAGAAATAATGCCCATAGATTCACCAGTGCGGGCAAAATGAATCGGGTTATAGATTTCGATATTGTCGAGAAGCGTAAGATTTTCGTCGGGGCTTCCGCCACGAACAATCAGCTGCGCACTTTTCCCACCCGCGGTTGCAACACCGGGCATTGATTGCATGACGCGAAAAATATCTTCAGCAGATCCTGGTGAGCGGCGAATTTCTTCCGGCGATAAGGTCCGAATGCTGACAACGTTTTCATCCGGTTTGGCAAAGTAATCACTTTGAATGGTGACGGCATCCATTTCAACAGGCGAAGCCTTCAGATTGAAAGAGATCATTTTGTTCCGCTGCGGAATAACAACCACATCGGGATTGCTGGAACTCTCATATCCGATGATTGACGCCTTTACGTGATACTTGCCGGGGGCAATATTCTTAATGATATAATAGCCCTTGTCGTCGCTTGTTGTTCCGATCGTTGTCCCGGGTACGAACACGTTTGCCCCGGGAAGTGGCTGCTTGGTCACAGCATCGCGCACCTCACCCGATATGCTTCCAGTCTTCTCTTGAGAGAAAAGAGTCTGAGCAAGCAGAGTCAGTGAAAGCGCCATGATTAAGAGAAGTATGTTTTTCAAATCCATCCTTTTGAGTTTATGTCAGATCAGGAGATAGTTATGACACTGTGCATCTGTTCCCGCGCCGTGGCTATTTGTTTTCAGGGACAAGAACTCGTTCTCCTTCTTTCAATCCGCTGATGATCTCAGTATAGCCATTGTCCTTCCATCCGGTTTTCACTTTGCGTTGGATTCTGTTTTCGCCTTCCGTCACCGTCCCGTACCGGTCTCCCCTCTCGCGTGTGATGGGGCTTGTAGGAACTGCGAGGACATTCTTTCGTGTTTCGAGGGAGATCGTCACATTGGTGGTCATCTCAGGACGCAGGATTTTTCCCTGGGATCCTGCGATTTCCGCCGTTACGATGTAGTTCACGACGTTGTCTTGAATGACCGCTT
Source organism: bacterium (assembly GCA_007280275.1). Classification (GTDB taxonomy): domain Bacteria; phylum Bacteroidota; class Ignavibacteria; order UBA10030; family UBA10030; genus UBA9647. The sequence goes on from QYQB01000119.1 coordinate 3,542, forward strand.
TGGGATAGATCGCCGTGACCGTGCCTTTGAAATCTGTGTCAGAATAGGTGTCGACAGTGAAGCTCGCTTGTTGACCAACCTTTATTTTTCCGATGTCCGTTTCATCGACGTACACTTGAACTTCAAGGCGACGCAGATCTATGATGCTCACGAACGTTGGGGCTGCGAGACTGGCTAACACCGTCTCGCCTTCCTGTGTGGAAACGGAGGCAATGACGCCTGAGATGGGGGTAACGATCGTTGTGTAGCTCACCTGCACTTTCGCGTACTCAAGGTTGGCTTCAGCCTGTTTCAGTAGAGCCTCGGCTGACTTCAACGAGGCTTCCGCCTGGTCTGCATCCTGAGTCGAATTGAGGTCCTTTTGCCTCAGCGATTGTGCGCGCTCAAAGGTGATTCGTGCAAAATTGAGGTCGACTTGCGCCTTGGCCAACGTGGCGAGGTTCTGGCTGAGCCGTGCCTGGAGCTCCGCATCATCGAGCTCGGCGATGATTTGGCCGGTCTTGACGTAGTCTCCAATGTTCGCTCGCAGCCGCTTGACCACGCCCGAAATACGGGAGCCCACTTTGACTTCCGCGCCAACCATCGGTTTAATGATGCCTGTAGCAAGAACTGTCGAGCCGATGTCACGCCGCACGACCTGTGCCGTTTGCAGCGCAGAGGACTTCTTGCTATTGCTGTGGAAGATCAGAGTGCCCACAGTCACAACTGCGCCAACGAGTACGATGATGCCAACGATGCCGTACCAATTTCTTTTCATTCATTTGCTCCACTTGATTGCTGCCAAAGATTAGACACGGGCAGGAATGAAAACTTGCGGTGGGTATGGTGAACAGGCGGAAGAACTTGAGGGGACCCGTTTCAGCGAGATGGGCGTCCAGGCATAGGCTCATCAGACCGAGAAGAAAATCGCTCAAGAACGATAGCTAGGAATTGCTTTTGCTGCTCAGGATTGAGCATACTCCTGACATCGAGGAGGTGAGAAATCACGCGTCTTTGCGCAGTCGATTGCAGGCGACTTATATCGTCCAACATGGTGTTGATGCGGGTGGTATCCTTCATTGGTTGCCAAAGTGCGTGAGCCAGCTGTGTCCGCGCAAGGACTAACTGCGTGGTGAGCGAGTCAAGTTCCCCATGGAACGTAGTCCGGTATATGTCGAGTTGTGCGGTTTGTTCTGCGGAAAGTGACAACTCTCGTTTCATCTGCTCAAACCGTTGCGCGCGTATGTCGGGCGGCTGTGGTGGTTGTCCATTACTCCAACGGTTATAGAGCAACGCGCCGAATGCAGCGAGATTGACAACCGTCAAGAAAATTGCTGCAACGTAAACCGTATTCCTTCTCATACCAACCCCTTACTTTTGTATGCTTGATATTTCAACCAGCGATCTGCCGAGCGCGCTGGGGGGGACTACGTCAAACTGGTCCAATCCAAGATCTTCCACTTTGGCAGAGGCCTGACCGACCAGTTGTCCATCGGCATGCCTCTGAGACTGACGTGGGGTGCCGATGTAGATGCCCATCACTATTGCAGCAATGACTGCGAGAGTAGGAAACGGATGCACCAGGACTCCCTGTAAGATTTTCTTCAAATCCCGAACGAATGCCGGCGTCTGCTCGTACTCCTCGATGCGTGCCTGAAGCCTTGTCCAGAGAAAAGGAGAAGGCTTCACTTTCTCCAACCTGCTCTCCGACAGCCATAGCGATGCAAGCACAGTATGTCGTTCGGCGCAGACGGGACAGGTGGACAGATGCTCCCGAATTTGCCGCATTTTCTCATCCGGCAGGTCACCGTCGAGGTATCGCAGGAGGTGTTGCTGAATTTCTGAGTGAGTCATTGCGAATTCGCCTTTCCGATAATTTGACACACCTCGCTGGAAAAACCTGCGGTCATTCTAAAGGTCTTTCTTCAACGGAAAAAGCTCCTTCGCCAGAGTCTGCTTGGCCCGGTGCAAGAGAGATTCGACAGAGGCGACAGTGACATCCATTATACTGGCTATCTCCTGGTAGGGGAGTTCCTCATACCTGTGCAACAGGAGGGCTGTTCGTTGGCGTTCGGGGAGCTTGCCGATTGCCTCCTGCACGATACGCTCCGTATCCTTCTTCTCAATCAAGTCACTGGGACTCTCGTCATTCGCGCCCGGGATATCAAGGTTCTCCGTGCCTTCCTCGATCGCATTGAAATCAAGAGAAAGCCATCGGTCCAGCTTCTTCTTGCGCTGATGGTTCAATGAGCGGTTTACAGCGATACGATAGAACCATGTGGAGAGCTTCGACTCGAATCGGAACCGTTTGAGAGATTTGTGGACTTCGAGGAAGACCTCTTGCGTCACGTCTTCCGCATCTTGACGGTTGCCGAGCATACGGAAGCAGACATTGTGGATCAGGGTGACGTTGGAATCGAACACTTCCTTGAAGGCTCGCGGATCGTTTGCCCGGATTCGCTTTATGAGGTCTTGTTCTCGCACCGGATGTCTGAAAGGAGTATACAAGAATGATAAGGGAAACTTAATCGATATGAAAATGACAGGATGGGAGAGGAGAACGCTGCTTTCAGCTCTCGACGCTGAAGATGCTCTGAAGATAATTCTGGGTTAGCTGGAACAACACATGATTGGCGGCCCACTCCTCAGCCGATTGAGTCCATCCCTCATTGCGCAATGCTTCCATCGAAGTTGTTGAAATGATGTATACATCGAGGGCGACATTCGGCTTCTTGAGCTTCAGCTCAGTGTCCCTCAGCCGGTCATGGAGTTTCATTTTTGGAGGATTTGGTCCGAAGTATTGCACTCCCTTTGAGGTCGGCAAAGATGATAGGAACGTGAATGGGAGACGTCATTGTGGCACCCGATGTAACTTACAATATTGTAAGTTGCAAGTATGTACAGAATGCCTCCCCACGAAGCCACCATAAGCGCAAATTTCCGTGGGGATGAATCCGCACGCGTCTAAGAACACTATAGAATTTCACGTGCGGGCGTTTGATGCCGCCGTGGGGGGGGTATCCGAATTCTACAATCGAACAAATCAGGAGCTACTGGAAGAGTTCTTGAATTGTTGTATCATGTCCTCTTCCTGCACCTGCAACCACTTTCAAAGAGAATCCTCATCCGTCAAGACCGGTCAGAACTTTTTCATTCTGAGCCGGAATCGCCTCTATTGCGTTTGAACTGCTGTCGTCTAGTATATGAACAGCCATTCCAGCGAGAGTGCTTCGGTTGCTCGATGGTCTGAGCTGCATAGGAGTTCAAATTCCTGGTCGGTTTTACTCGAGCGTCACGATTCTGCTTGCATATTATTCGTGAGATATGTAAGGTATAGGCAGATCAGATTATTCATGCCTAAGAGAGTAACGACATATTGTCGTTACTCTTCTCCTCGTCAGCTATCTTTTCGTCGGTGCTGCTGCGCATCTTGACGCGTTCAACCAATTGATTGGCCTTGGGACGGGTCCTCAGAAGGTCGCTCAAACCAAACGAACACATCCGGTTCTGCTGTTTGAATCCCGCTCGTGAGCGGAATCTCCCGCCTGCCCCGACGTTGTCGGTCGGGGCCGTTCCGACCAAAGAGCTTGAGAATAGCAAATGTTTTCAGGCTTTTCCTTTTTCAAGGACGTCCGCCGAACAACATCTCTCAAGCCTGCTAACAAACCTGCTAACCAAAACCAACGCGGAGGTTAGCATGAAGCAGCGCATCTCTCTCTTCAAACGCTCTAACGGCATCTGGTATGTCTTGGACCGAACATCGACCCGAGATGTTTGAAGATCCACGGGAACCATCGTCAAAGCGGATGCCAGGAAGGCTCTTGTCGGGTATCGTACACTTCACCCTGTCATCGACAATCCTCCCCCTCTCCAGCCTGGAAAGACGGTTCAGCTTTCTGATTTCCAACGAGAGTTAATGGAGTTCGCAAAACAGAACTATCCGGCGAGATCATGCGACATATTGAGACGCACACTCTTTGCATTTCGAGTCTTTGGAATTTCTCAGGAAACTTCCCAGTCGCGTTTTCGGCTTCGGTTATCATTCGCTCTGCGCGACTTTCGCTGGAGATGGCCGTTCCATCTCTTGCCGGACGGGAACAACCTATGAACGCAGTCAGGCAGACCCCCTTTTTTGCGCAAGAAATACTGTTCCGGATGGTCTAACGCTTGGCATGGTGTACAATGCACTGAGCAAGCTTCCGGCTCAATTCATGATGGGCCGTCAACGCCTTACGCTGAGAAGAACATGAGACGATCTTACCTGATCCTGTGTGTCTGTCTGCTCTTGACATGGACGACGGTCGGACAGCAAACCCGTTTGTCCGGAACCGTTGTGGATTTTTCAACTCGTTCCCCGCTTGCGGGAGCCAGCGTCACATTGACGAGTGTCGCCGATACGAGTGTGCGGCACTTCACACAGGCATTCAAGGACGGAAGGTTTTTCTTCACGAGCGCGGTTCCCGGGGTGTACACCGTAAAGGTCTCATACGTTGGATACCACGAGCAGCAGAAAAAGATCACGGCCCTGGGAACTCAGGTCGATGTCGGAACGATCCTCATGGTCCAGACCTCGATTCTTATGAAAGAGTACATCGTGACGGGCGAGGCACCGCCGGTGGTCCAGATGGGGGACACGGTTCAATTCAACTCGAAGGCGTTCAAGATGAATGTTGATGCGACAGCTGAGGAGCTCGTCTCTCGCCTCCCCGGCGTGACGATCGAGAACAACACCGTCAAGGCGCAGGGCGAGGATGTCGCTCAGATTCTGGTCGACGGTCGGCGATTTTTCGGCGACGATCCGATGATCGCGTTACGCAATCTCCCGGCGGAGGTGATCGACAAGATCCAGGTGTATGACAAGCTCAGCGACCAATCGGAGCTCACCAGCTTCAACGACGGGCAGACAGCGAGGACGATGAATATTATCACCCGGCCCGACAGGCGGAGGGGACAATTCGGTCGCCTGGTCGGCGCGATTGGTGACGAAGGAAAGTACCAGTCTGTTGGCAACGTAAATATCTTTCAGGGGACGCGTCGCCTCACCGTGCTTGCGCAGAGCAACAACATCAACCAGCAGAATTTCTCCATGCAGGATTTTCTCGGGGCGATGGGGGGTGGCGGTATGTTTGGCATGGGAGGCATGGGGCCTATGGGCGGAGGGATGCGTGGAGGACCCGGCGGCGGAGGGATGCGCGGAGGCCCGGGCGGCGGAGGAGGATTGGGAGGTGGTGGAAGTTTGGGCGGCGGTCGTGGCATTGTTGCAACAGGGCCGATGCAGGCCATGCAGAGCAACTTCTCCATCGGTCAGCAGAACGGAATCAATACAACGCACGCTCTTGGCGTCCAGTTCTCCGATACCTGGCAGCAGGGCCTCGACATGGAGGGAAATTACTTCTTCAATCTTACCGACAACAACCGTGACGAGCTCACGAACCGGCAGTACTTCCTCACGTCCGACACGAATCAATATTACCGGCAAACGAACCTGACAGACGGTCGGAACTACAACCACCGGCTCAACATGCGGTTCGACTACGCAATCGATTCTGTGAACCGCATCATCATTTCGCCGCGGATCAGCCTCCAGTCAAATGCGTCCACGAGCAACTTCAACGGGATCAACACCCTCATGCAGACCGTGCCGATCAGCCAATCAGGGACGCTCAACCGCTCGGATGTCACCGGCTTCACATCGACCAATTCGATCGTCTACCGGCACAAGTTCGACATCCCCGGCCGGACAATCTCGATTGAAGCGAACGCGAACATCAACAACCGCGACAATGACCGTTACCTGGAGTCGGAGAACGTTTATTATTACGGATCGACCATTCAGGCAGACTCCGTCAACCAGCTCGCCGGGACGAAAACCAGCGGGTATACGCTCTCGGCGAACATCGCCTACACGGAACCGCTCGAAGTCTCCACCCTGGCGCAAGTCAGCTACTCTCTCTCGAAGTCGAATAATTCGACCGATAAGAAATCCTACGACTACAACAACCTGAACGGGCTTTTTGATCTTCTGGTGCCGTCCCTCAGCAACGATATTGTAAGCGGCTACCTGACACAGCGCGGGGCAATTGGACTTCAATACCGCGTGACGGATTTCGACCTCAATGCGAGCCTCGCCTTCCAAAGTGCCGCCCTGTCGGCCGACCGGACATTTCCGCGATCGGTCAACACGGACAAGACGTTCGCCAATCTCCTTCCTTCGGTCACGATGTATTTCGGACCGTCGAGGAGGAACAGCATCCAGGTCCTGTACCGCACAGCCACAAGCCCTCCGTCCATCAGTCAGCTCGAAAACACGGTCGATAACTCGAATCCCCTGTTCCTCAGCGCCGGCAATCCCGACCTGAAACAGTACTACACGCACACCGTGACCACAAGGTACGTCACGACAAATCTCGAGACGATGGAGAGCTTCTTTATCGTTCTTTCCGGCTCGATCACCAACGACTATATTGGGAACACTATGCTGCTTGCAGCACGCGACACGGTTCTCGAAGGGGGCTTTGTGCTCAAGCAGGGATCACAGTTTTCACGGCCTGAAAACCTCGGGACACAGCATTCGCTGCGCGGGTTGCTGACGTACGGATTTCCGATCAAGATCATCCAGAGCAATGTCAACGTTAACGCCGGCATGTCGTACAACGGCACACCGTCGGTTCTCAATTATTCACAGAACAGCGGGAATTCCTATTCACTGTCGACGGGGCTCAGCCTCACGAGCAATATCAGCACCGACCTTGATTTTGCCCTTTCGTACAACGCGAACTTCAACCGTCTCAGAAACAGCATCCAGACCAATCAGGACAACGACTACTTTTCTCACAACGCCAGCTTCCGTTTCAACTGGACGTTCTGGGAAGGCTTCAGCATCAGAACGGATGTGCGCAATCAACTCTATACGCGCTCACAGACGGGCTACCGGCAGGACTACACGCTCTTGAACGTGACCCTCGGCAAGAAATTCCTTGCAGACAACCGGGCAGAGATCTCGTTGCAGGCTTTCGACCTGCTGAATCAAAATAGGAATGTCACCCAGAGCGTTACGGATACGTACATCGAGGACCAGCAGACGAAGAACCTGAACCGGTATTTCCTGCTAACGGCTAGCTATAGGCTGAACAACTTTTAGCAAAATGGGATCAGAGAGGGTGAAACGTGAGGAGTAAGTCGAAAGCCGTTTCGGTTGACGTTGCCTGGCACCGCAGATGAACCGCCAATGAAGTGTCTAAACCCTGCCAACCTGATCATTTCCGTACCACGGTAAAAAACACGCTGTCGCTGTTCACGGCTGTGAAGATACCCAGACCGTTGTCGATGTTCGTCAGTGGCTCGTTGAGTTGCCTGGAATCCTGCTCCCGCGACAAGAACAGATCTGCATACTCTTTGTTGACCCTGTAGATCCTCACACGATGCCTGCCGGTGTAGCTGATCTGCGCGTCCGAGATGCGTGCTGAATCCCCAAGGGAAGGACGCGAAACAAACTGAAAGACCCGCGGTATGGAATCGAGTTGGAGAGGCTGTCGCCCCGGATCAATGGGCTCAACGGTCATATAGTAGTAATTCTGCGATGTGTTGACCCAACAGACTGTGAGTTCGCCGCTGCTGCGCAGGAGTATTCTGCTTCCGAACGGCGTCGTAATCGTCTCCTCCGTAAATTTCATCGTATCGGCGGAAATTCGGACACTTGAAGGTGGTGGTGGCACCGTAGTCGATGATGTAATTACAGCACCCGCCCGCTCTACGCGGAGACTGAATGCATCCCCTGCCTGAACCTTCAAATTACTCCCCGTGTAACGATACCTTCCGGGGACATCTGCCGCAAGAGTAAATCGATAGCTCGCGCCGTTCTTCAATACCGTGACGACGGCGTCGGAAATCGGCGCATTACTACGGGCAGCGGTGTCAATCGGATATGACGCCGAAAGATCGAGGCTCTGTGTAGACTGGTTTGCATATAAGTACGCTTCAACGACTGTCTGCTCCTCACTGGGGAGCAAGAGGTTCTCCTCTGAGCAACTGCTCAGGAACATCAGGAGCGTGCTACCAACGATAACCGGAATCTTTCTCATGAGGTCTTCTGACTAGTTGATGTCGAGTTGGACAAAAATTGTCGGGGTGAAGCTCAGCCCCGTAATTTCCCTGACGGTCATCGGCGTTGTCGTCAGGTCGTACTGATAATAGGCGACATTTTTATGATTCAGGAGGTTGAACGCAGACACCCCAATCTTCCACGTCCGGTTTGCCATCGTTCCCTGATACGCGAGGCTCGCGTCCACACGCTGGTAGTTCGGAAGCCGGTAGGCGTTCTTGTCGCCGACGTGGGTGTACTGGTACGTGGAACCGTCCAGCAACGTGAGCGTGTACTGGCTTACCGGGGATGAATACGGCTTTCCCGTAGCGAAAACGAATACTGCAGAAAGGAGCCAGTCCTCCGCGAAATTCAAGGTCGCGACGGTCTTCACTTCGTGACGTTGATCCTGCAGCGCCGGAAAAGCCTTTCCGCTATTCAGCTCGGGAAATGTATTCTCAGTCTTGCTCAAAGTGTAGCTGACCCAGCCGTTTATGATACCCGACTTCTTCTGCACCAGCACCTCCATACCGTTCGACTGACTTGTTCCCTTGAAGAAACTGTATGATTCGTCGGTTGTTCTTCTGAAACGCTGACTGAATTCCACGATGTTTTGCGCTGTCTTGTGGTAGAGCTCCAGGTCGAAGAGAAAAGCCGGAGTTTCATAAGAGCCCCCGACGACGAAGTCCGTCGAGGACGCCGGTTCCAGCTCGCTGTCCGAAAGGAGCCAGAAATCTCTGCTCCCCTGCGAGAGGTTCTCGTTCACGATCCGGTTGCAGAACTGATGATAGCGGCCCGATGCAGCCTTAAGAGAGATCGTTTCTGTGAGGGTGTACCGAAGTCCGAGCCGTGGTTCGAGATAGAACTGCTGCGTGCCCGAGTACTGTGTGAGACGCAGCCCAGGTGTAATCTGAAACACCGGCGTCATGCTCCACGCATCCTGGCCATAGAGGGAAAGTTGCGTTTGATTCTGTGCGCGCACAAGGACATTCGACGGGTTTTCGTTGAACGGCGTGGACGCCGAAAGGCCGTACGATGCGGACGAGCGCACGGCCTGCAGTCCGAACGAGAACCGGTGATTCGCTACGGGGGACCACTGGTGGTCGGAATTCAGTGTGACGTCTTCAATGCTGTTGCTTTCGCTGGAATTCAACCGGTTTTGGGACTGCGTCTGGAGTCCTCCGGTCGCAAACGTGTAGTCGCTGGTGTACCTGGCGAACGCTAGGAGCGTATTGGAGAAGAACTCATCGGACCAGCGCCGGAACCATTTCACACTCGCGCCGGCATTTCCCTGGTCCAGGATATCCGTCGTCGGCGGACGAGTGAACCCGCGGGAGAACCCCGCAATAGCCTGGGTCGTCGAGTCGGACGACTGATCCTGGGAATCCAGACTCCGGTAGAAGCTCGCGACGAGAAGATCGTCTGTTGTCATGCTGACAGTGACTTTCGCGTTCAGATCGAGAAAATCAGATTTCGGTTCCGTCTGCTCGACCACCGCAAAATTACCCCGGGGCCCGCCGCCGGAGAAGGAGCGAGGAGCTCCACCGCTACTCATCGTCTGTCTGCTGCTGCCGGTGAGAAATTGGTAGAGCTTGTCGTACGCACCGGAGTTGAGGATATCATAATACGAGCGGCGCGCTGCAACCAACACAGACCCTCTCCCGAAGAGCGGCACTTCAGCGATGCCATTGGCACTCAGCAGATTGAGACCCACACCAAAGTGCGAGTGCTCGCGGTTTCCTGAGTACCCTGTGATATCGACAACGCTTGAAAGCCGGCCCCCGTACTCGGCGGGGTACCCTCCTCGGTAAAACCGAATGTCTTTTACGGCATCCGGATTGAATGCACTAAAGAATCCATAGAAGTGATCGACGTGATAGACCGTCATTCCGTCGAAGAGAATGAGATTCTGATCGGGAGTGCCGCCCCGCACATAGAGACCCGACGATGCGTCGTTGGTGTTGCTCACACCGGGCAGATACTGCAGCGACCGCATGATGTCCGTCTGGCCGATACGCGGGAGCGATTCGAGTTGTCGCGGTGACAGGATTGTCAGACTCGCCTGACTCTCGGCCTTGATGAATGTGCTCTGCTGACCCTGCACGATGACCTCGCTGAGAAGCACCGATGATTGTTTCAGCCTGACGAGGATGGCCTGTCTCGTGTGCGCTGAATCAAGTGCCACCTCCTGCTGCTGGTATCCCACATACCTTACAATCAGCACAACGCCGGTGTCTGGTGCAGCGTGGATGACAAAGTATCCTTCCACGTTCGTGGCGGCACCAAGCCGCGTTCCCTTCACCATGACGTTGGCATTCGGGAGCCTCTCGCCGGACTCGGCATCGACAACCTGTCCTTTTACGACAGTACTTTGGGCCAGCGCCGGGATGAGAAATTCGCGCTGGAGCCCCAGACAACAAAGTATAGCAAGAAGTCTCAGGGAGCGACCAGACATTCTATTCATCGTCACGATCTTGATCTGTGTGTTGGGGAGAATTCGCAGCGCCGGGCTTCCTCATTAGACACGAACATCCGGAATCTGAACCAGTTGTTGGACATCCAGCCCCATCAAAACTTGCAGACTGATGACGATAGGTCGCTTTTTGGGCTGAGCTATCCGCCCACACTGGCAGGAGGCAGGGGGCAACGTACGGTCCTTATAGAGAATCCAGCGACAGAACGAGCTGATCGACACATCGCTTAATCTCGAATTGCCGGACAACGTGAGTCCGGGCACGGTGTGAGAAGGTCGCTCTCAAACTGGGGTCTTTCAGCAAAAGTAAGATCGCTTCAGCCAAGGCTCTCTCGTCTCGAGGCGGGATGAGCAGACCATCCTGTCCATCTTCGACGATTTCGGGCACGCCCCCCGCCCTCGTTGCAACAACGGGCTTTTCCATTGCCATTGCTTCGATGAGGACAAGCCCAAACGTCTCGCTGAACGATGGGAGGACAAAGACATCGATGGCAGCCATAAAGGCCGGTACGTTCTCAGTGAATGGCAGGAACCGGACCAAGTCAAGCACCCCCAAATCTCGACCTAGACCGATGAGCAGCTGTCGATATCCTTCCTCACCCTTTGTTTCATCTCCGGCAATCACGAACAGCACGTCGGGAAAGTGTTGAGACACAAGAGGCAACGATCGCAGAAATTCCTCTTGCCCCTTCTGAGGATCTAAACGCCCCATCATCGCGACGATTGGCCTGCGAATCGGAAGGCCGAACTGGGCCCGAACCGCTCGTTGATCGTACAAGTGCGGATTGAAAACGCCTGTGTCTCTTCCGAGGGGGATGACCCGAATCATTTCTTCTGTCACCCGAGTGTGCTTAAGAACATCCTGCTTCATTAGATTGGTCAATGATATCCAGAGAGACAACTTGGAGTACATCCAGCTGTGGATGGCATCGCGTTTATTCGCTCTTGATTGCATCTGTTGATAGTATACGAGTCTAATCGATGGGCAGGCGAATTTGGCAGCTGCGACGATGTTGATGTCCCTCGACTGCATGATCAACGCAATATCGATTTCATGCAACGACAAAATGCGGGCCAATTTCCACGACGCCAGGAGATCACCGTATTTCAGCGCTGGCTTCAGGTAATCAGCTTTCAGATTGTGTCTGGCCGCCTGCTCTGCCAAGGGTGTGGCTGGTGGGACAATCAGAATGCAATTCGCACCCCTCGAGTTGAATTCGCGTGCCAGTCGGATCGCGCTAAGTTCAAGTCCACCGAGCGCCGACGAGAAACAGATGATGGCAAGGTTGTTGTTTCTCGAGAAATTCGTTCTTTCATTCATTGGCAATTGAAGCATACGTGAACTTGACTGGTACAAAAACCGAGCGCGGCAGCGCCGCGCTCGGTTGCCGATCGATCGTCGTTCACATCGACCCTTTGGCAAGTCACATCCCCACCATGTGAACGGAATCGCATGGCTCTCCTCTATAAATACTATTGAATGAACAAATGGACCTGGTCGTCATTGCCGATGACGAGCTTGACCGACCCGGTATCGTGAGCTTGAACGACTTTCGAGACTTGTGAAACCATGCAATCAATCTTTGTAGCTTTCGTCTTGCTTACCAGAGCTTGCACTGCGGACGCAGAAACCGTGTAGGTCCCTGGATTGTTGGTCAATGAGACAATGATAGCTCTGCTGGAATCAATCGGCATCGGCGGATCACCAATGCTGGGATCAGACCCAAATCCCACGCCATCAACTTCTGACTCCTCCATCCCGTCTGGGCCGTGAGGTCGATTTCGGTATGGAGGACCGCCGGGGTCGTGCAGGCTATCCGGACCGCATATTCGCGTTCCTCCCGGTGAAGGCATCGCAATGACAGTCAGAAGAATGGGTCCGCTCGAATTACCCCCTTTCCAGGTAAGAGTAAGGTCATTCGTTGTGGAGATTGTCGCGCCATTCGTAATTCCTTGGAAGGCCAGCAAGGCTGTGGGTGCTGTAATGGAAGCCTTCAACGCACTGAAGGTCGTCGAGCCTGTCGCTTCGAACTCATAGGACTCGCCAGGCACAAAATCGACGTTCGTGTACTCCGCACTATCACAGCGCCCTTCAAATGTGGAATAGGCGACGCCCCCCCGCCGGTCTGTCCGCTTTTGCAGCACGAGGTGATTACTGTTGTAGTTGAGATAGACGTTCCCTATATGGACGCTGCCATGAGATCTATTGTTGGCGGGGCCTACCGCGAACGCGCGGCCAATCAACGTGGACGTCTTCGTGGTAGCATCGAAGAATTCCCGCCAGTTGATGGAGAACATGGCAGTATTTGCATCGACGCTCACACCGGCGACTTTGACGAGCGAGAGCTCATTATTGATCGCCGCCATGGCAGCAGTTGAGGATGCCGCGATGTTGGTTTGAGGATCACTGATCGGTTGCGTTGCTGTTTCCGTGCAGCCGACGAGAATGGACATGCATAAAAAAGATATCAGGATTCCGACAAAAGCCTTCTTTGTAAACATCGATTCCTCTCTGAATAAGTGTGTGTGAGTGTGCCTGTTGTCCGATGCCTTACCTTCTATAGTGTCAAATGGCCCCTGGTGGGTTTTTGGTACTTTTTCGTCTTTTTCAGTGTCAGCTTCTTAGCAAGCTTTGGATGAAGCTGGCTTGCGATGCGCGTGTATTCTCGCACGACTCGCTTGCCGATGCCGACCGGCTCATACTCCTGGCGAAGGACCTCCGTACAGATCTGCCCAAAGGGTCATCCGGCAGACGGGAGATCACCAGTGCGATCAAGCTTCTTGCCCAACTCCTTGGTCAGGATATTGAGCGCGCGAAAACGGGTGAAACGACCATCAAACGGGGTGTGGCCAAAGACCGTATCATCTCGGTGACGGACACCGAGGCGCGCCACGGGCGCAAGAGTTCTCACAATCGGTTCAACGGCCACAAGGCCGCCATCGCCGTTGACACACAATCACAACTGATCACCGCTGTGGACATCCTTCCCGGCAACAGCCACGACCACGCCGGAGCATTGGATCTCGTCCAGGAGACAGAAGACAATACCGGTGGCACGGTCAGTTTGACCATCGGTGACTGCGCCTACGGCGACGGGGGCACCCGGGAGGAGTTCCAGGACGCCGGTCGGGAGCTTCTTGCCAAGGCGCCCCGCGTTCGACAACACGAGGGGAAGTTCTCCAAGGATGACTTCCGCATCTATGCCGACGCCAAGAGCGTCACATGTCCGAACGGTGTTTGCACCAGCACATGGAGAAAGGGTGTACAAACCGGGAGTGGAGCTCACTACCGTGACTTCGTCTTTCCAAAGAACAAGTGTCGGGCCTGTCCCCTGGCCGCACAGTGTGTGAAACATCCCGGGAAGGATCACCGGGTTTTCCGCATGCATCCGCAGGAAGATCTCCTGCGCCAGGCGCGCCGTCAGCAGAGGACGAAGACATTTCTGCGGACCTACAAGCTCCGACAAACCGTCGAAAACCGCATTGCCCGGCTTGCTCAACTCGGGATGCGACAAGCACGGTATATTGGAAGAGCGAAAACGCTATTCCAGCTCTATATGACTGCCTTGGTTGCCAATCTGACGATCATTGCCGCATCAGCGGCGTATAGTCGTTCTTTTGCTTTTCTTGTCGCTCTATTGATGCTCTTCATTCCCTGTGTCGTCATCCGGAAGCTCCAAGGATCACCTCAGCGGGTCTTCCAGCAAGGGAGTCAGATTACACAAAACACCAATTCGATCCTCCTGCAAACAGGGGGTTCGTGGCTGCGCTTCTAGATGCAGCCGTGCCCGCTCGACGGATTTCTCAGCAACACGTATGAGCCGCTCCGCTTGTACAAGTTTGTAGTACGCTTGTGCGATCTTCAAAATTAAATCCTGCCGGTTGCTCTCGTGCTGATACGTTAACGCGTCGTAGTTGAAGAGAGCAGCATCTGTTGCGGCAACTGTTTTAAATCCTTGGAAAAGGTAGTAGCGCGCCGAAAGACCGGCGTCGTAATTGTTGGAGGTGAATGTTTCCCCACTGTTTTTCCCGGAGGCGGACGAATATCTGGTTGCGACCGAAGTAAGGCTGAGCGTAGGGAAATACGCCGCGCGCATTTCCTGAACTCGTTCTTCACTTTCTGCCACTGCGTATTGTGACGAGAGCAGTTGTGGATTGTTCTGCAGGGAAAGGGCGTTACATTGGTCAAGTGTAAGCGGATTGTGAGGAGCCTGCTGTGCCTGTGCTGTGAGAAACAAAGTGGCCAGCGAGGCGCTAACAAATCCCAGAAGTGTTCGAAGGTTCAATGAAAAGTTCTGCTTGTCGTTATCGTAGTTACTGCTTCTGAGGATTAGACACGTGTAGGAGTAAAAACTTGCGGTGGGTACCGACAGAAGCCGTAGGAAGTGGAGCCAACGCGCCTCAGTGAGAAGGACGTCCGGGCATGGGATGATCTGAAGTGGAGGCAAATCGTTCCAGAACGATAGTGAAGAATTTTTCTTGCTGTTCAGCGTTAAGCATACTCTTGATAGTGAGCAGATGGGAAATCACCTTCCTTTGCGCAGATGACTGCAGGCGATTAACGCCGTCCAAAATATTGTTGACGCGAGCGGTGTCCAACCTCTCTTCGGACAGTGCTTGTGCCAACTGTGTCCGTACAACGACAAGCTGTGAAGAAAGCGAGTCAAGCTCCGCATGAAACGTGGTACGGTAGACGTCAAGTTGCGCGGTTTGTTCCGCCGAGAGTGCAAGCTCTCGTTTCATTTGTTCAAACCGTTGGTCGCGCCCTTCGGAGCAAGAAGGCGCTTGTGAGGAGCTCCAACGGTTGTAGAGCAGCGGGCCGAGCTGGCCTTCTATATCGGTTGTATGAATTTGCATGGGCGGCTGACTGGGAAAGGAAGGCCGCTGTGCTTTCCCCAGCCCCAAGCCGGCACCGATCATCATCGTTCTTGTACGGGGCTTTACGATGCATGCCTGGCTTTGATCCTGGATGGCCGCATCGTCGGCAATGATATCGACGCCGACGAAAAAGACCTGGTCATCATCAATGGTGCCAACCAGGGTGGCAAGTCGACATTTTTGCGTGGCATCGGCGTGGCCCAGCTGATGATGCAATGTGGCATGTTCGTTGCCGCAGAATCGTTCCATTCCAACCTCTGCCACGGACTTTTTACTCATTTCCGGCGGGAAGAGGACGCAACCATGAAGAGCGGGAAGCTCGACGAGGAGCTTGGCAGGATGAGCGTGATTGTCGACGAGCTCAAGGCAGGCTCCATGATACTGTTCAATGAGTTGTTCGCGGCGACAAACGAGAGGGAGGGCTCGGAGATTGCAAGGCAGATCACCAACGCCCTGCTTGAAAAGAACGTTGTGGTTTTCTTTGTCACCCACTTGGTCGAATTCACCCGTAGCTTCCTGGCCGAGAATGCGGAAAAGACTTTGTTCCTCCGTGCCGAGAGACGGGATGACGGCACGCGGACATTCAAGCTGATCGAGGGCTAATCATTGGACACACATCAAAGTTTTGAAGATCAGAAGTGGTAAAGTAGTCATATCATAATACCAACGAATCACTTCCTTTCTCGCACCCCAAAAGTAGAAGGCGAGAAAGGGATATCGATATAAAGATTTTTTTCATATTACAATCCTTTCTCAAACACTTAGGAAAAAAGCGGGAAGGTAAAATCACTACCTCCCCGCTTATTGTTGCGGGCTCGATATCGCCGATTGTTTACTTCTTCGGTTTATCATGCGGCTGCCCAGGCTCATGCCCCTTGCACTCGCCCTTGGCATGCTTCTCCAGACAAGCTGCCGAGCCTTCCTCGTGTCCATTCTGCTTCGATTGCACTGCAGTTGCAGTGTTCTTCGGATTCTCTTTCTTCACTGCCGAAGTCACCAAAGCAGTGTTCTTCGGATTCTCTTTGTTCACTTGCTTATCTTGGGCATACATCGCCGAAGTCAGCAGAAGAGCCAGAACAAGCGACACGATGACTGTGATTGCTTTGAGCTGTTTCAAATTTCTCACCTCCTTTCAGTTATTATTGATTGTTTATTATGGATTCTCATGGTGCTGTTCCTGCTTCATTCCCACGGAGAACCGTTCTAAAACTATCGAGAAAAACTTTTTCTGTTGTTCGGGTGTGAAAATTTCCTTCTCCAGCAAGAGATGCTTCGCCACTTCTCGCTGCAGTGCAGCTTGGAGTGAATCCACTTGCCGAAGTATGCGTTCGATGCGTACAGAATCCGGGGCTTCCGCCATCAGTTCTTTGACGAGGTCAAGTCGTTTCTCTTTCATCTTATAAGAGAGAGCTTCAATGTTAACGTCAAATGTCTCTCGAGAAGTTTTTATCTTGGCAACCTGTTCATCTGTAAGCCCGAGATGGCGCTTCATGAAGTGTCCTTGTTCAACTTCTTCGTTTTCACAACTACTTGCTCCTTCATGGCACCAACGGTTATATACAAATATCCATAAGGCTGAGAGATTAATAACTGTCAGCAGAATAAGCGCTATTGTGAACCATTTCCTTTTCATCGCAATTGCTCACCTCCCTTTCCGTTGGATGCGATAGTCAACGCCTTGCCGATGGATTCTGGCGGATAGGGTTCAAACGCATCCATATAAAACATCCTTGCCACTTCCTCCTTAGCGGCTTTCTCTGAATCCACAGATGCAGTGCTTGAAGAGAAATCTCCCAAGTAGTTTCCCACAACAAGCGCTATAAGAAACAGCAGAACGAATGCGGCTGGACGTACCAATGAGCCAAGTCGTTCGCTCATATCAGTGAAGAGGTGACAATTGCATTCATATTGTTTGATGCGTTCCGCCAGCCTTGTCCAGAGATACGGCGAAGGCTTCACCAGCTCCATGGCATTTCTTGACCTCCAGACTCTGGAAAGCGCCTCAAGGCGTTTGCTGCAAAAAGAGCAGGACCTAAGGTGTTCTTGCATCTCGTCCTTCTCGTTTCCCAAAAGGTCCCCATCTAGGTAGAGCAGTATCTTTTTCTGAATCTTCTTGTGGTTCATTCTTTTTCACCTTCTCAA
>QYQB01000126.1 GCA_007280275.1 bacterium
AAAACTGGCTCCCGCTGTTCCCCGGAGCAGGAGCCAGGTGGGGATCCACTATGTCACATCTACTGCACCGTATACGGGATACCCCAAAACCTTGTCGAGACAGGCGCCTCCATATCGCATAATGACTCTCGGGAGATCGCCTCAACCACTGCATGATACACCCCCGGACGAGGTTGTGCACGAACAGTGGTTTCATACGTGTGAACAAATTTGTCACCCATCCGACTCTCGATCTTTAGCGGTAAAAGCGTCCGCTGACCCCATTTTCCCCGGAATCCCGAACGAAGGACTACCATGTTCGCCTCGACTTCACTCGTCTGGACCTTCACGCTCACGTCGAGATCGGTCTCTGCACCCACTGTCGCAAAGTGACCGCGCCCGTTGATCCTGAACGGCCACGTTGGCTCGTCCGGAGATTTCAATGAAATGGTATCGCCTGATTGAGTCCGTAACACAAATTCGCTGATCGAAACGTTTGCTGTTTCTGTCCCCCCATGAACGATCGAAACGCCGTTGAGCTTCCAATTCCTTGAGGGATCGCCCGTCTCACCGATGCGCATGAATCGAGCCTTGCGAATGCTGTTCTCGCTGAAGGGTTTCGAGATGAGCGAATGACGCATCCGGGTGCTGAGCTGATACGGCGCTGAGATTTTCATGACGCCGTCGATCGTTCGGGTAACCGTTGCAACCACACAATCGGCGCTCACTTCCTCAAGTCCCACCGACTTCTTCACCCGATGAATGATTCTCCCCCATCGCAACGGATACCCACGATCGTTAATCTTCGTTGATCCCCCGCAGTAGTCGGACGTGTAAGCATCCCCGTCATCGAGCGGAATGATGTCGCTGTCAATCAGCGCATCGTTCGCAATCAACATCTCGAGGTATTTTCTGTCCTTGAAGGTCAACATTGCCGTATCTGGCGTTTTCAATTGAATTTGTGTGAAGCAAACCTGTGATACCCTATCACCAACTCTTGTGCCAGAATTGCCTAAACCGGCCTCATCTGCACATCATCGTAACAAATTGATTTGCAACGGGTTAGGGATTGCAGGGTCTTTTGGTGTGACTGCCGGAAGATGGAGAAGTGCGGGATTCTTAGCGAGAAGTGCCGGAACGACTGGATAACCCGCAGTCTATAATGCAATTATTACAATGGTTCGGGGGAGGGGGCAGAGGCCGGATGCGAAGGAGAGCTCTGTCTTGCATCCCTCTTCCTCTTGCCATTCTTGATTCTGACTTCTGGATTCTGGCTTCCCGAAATGAATTTCGGACTACACTTCGACTCGGTCGCTTCGCTCCCTCGCTCAGGGTAAGCGTCTTACGTCTAACGTCTAACTTCTTTAACTCCATTTCCCATCAATGTATGACCTCACAACCTCGTCGAGGATAGTGTGATAGCGTTGCGGAAGGTTCTTGTATTTAGGACGGAGGGATTTCTTGAGAGCGTCAAAATTCTGACCGGGGGCTACTCCCTCGATCACGTTGGAGAGATACTCGCGCAGTTTCTTCTGGACTTTCTCGCGCGACTCGGGATCTGCTTCCCGGGCAATCGCCGCCACCGCTTTTTCTTCATTCCAGCTGTTCTCGAAAAAGTGCTTGAAACATATCCCCCGGAGATACTCTGCAACCGTTCCCCTGTTCAGTCCCCCAAGCTCCTCGGCAGTCTCGGAAATTGAGCTGCGGGAGAATCTCTTCGAGCGCAATGTCTCGATGATCTGATCTTCGATATCGACATGCCCCTTCGTCGATGCCGCGACCTCCCCCGAAACATCTCTCAGCTGTATAAGCGTTCGGCCTTCGGAACGGGCAAGAATCCCGGCCCTCGTGACGGCACTTTCGAGTTCACGAACGTTTCCCGGCCACCGGTACTGGATAAACGCATCCATCACTGTGGATGAGAGTGAAAGCGATCCGTCTTCCCTCTTCACGAAATGCCCGGCGAGAAGCGGTATATCACTCTTGCGTTCTCTCAGGGGTGGAAGCTCGATCGAAAAGACATTCAGACGGTAGAAAAGGTCTTCACGAAAACGCTTCGCTGCGACGAGATCGCGAAGGCTCTTGTTTGTTGCCGCAATGATGCGCGCATCGATTTTCTTCGTGACCGTGGAGCCCACTCGTTCAAATTCACCAGATTGGACGACGCGGAGAAGTTTCACCTGGAATGCCTCGCTCGTTTCAGCAATCTCGTCGAGGAAAATCGTTCCCCCATCCGCATACTCAAAACGGCCGATCTTGTCCTTCACAGCCCCGGTAAATGATCCTCTTTCATGCCCGAAAAGCTCGCTCTCGAGCAGCGTTTCTGTCAGTGCACCGCAATTGACAGCCACAAAGACTTTCCCCCTGCGGCCGCTCAGATCATGGACCGCACGGGCGACAAGCTCCTTGCCGGTCCCACTCTCTCCCAGAATTAGGACATTGGCATCGCTGGAAGAGATTTTATGGATGAGATCTATCACGTCCCTCATCTTTCCGGCTTTGTCAAACACGATCCCGCCGAAGACTGCGGTCCCGCTGGCCGCCCCTGGCTCCACGGCTTCGAACTGCACCATGTCGCTGACCTGGGCCGAAAGGGTCCTGATCTCCTCTTTGTAGCGTTTGATTTCCTCAAGCAGCTCGGATCCGCGCGGCGAGCGCTCCGGCGTCTTCTGGTCCAGCAGCTCCCGTTCAAGCATCTGCAGCTTGAGTTCGCTCTCACGCAGACAGCTCTCCACTTTTTCTTTATCGGACTCCAATTGCGCAACTTGTTTCCCAACGACAAAATAGTCATAGAGCACCGGCACAAGCCAGGCCGCCGTGATAAGAACGAGAGGCGCCACGATAGGCAGTACGAGATGAAAAGCAACGAAGAGAAGCTGCGTGACAGAGAGATAGAGCACCGCCACCAGGAGTGCAAACACGCCGCCGCGGAAGTACCCAAACCGATGAATCAGAAGAACCAGGAGGACGATGAGTGCGACAGGAATCAGAACGATTCCTGCGAGCGGATGCACCTTCGAGACGAAGCTGGCCCCGAGTGCGTTATCAAGGAATGTCGCATGAAAGCCGACCGATGGGAACTGTGCGTCAAACGGAGTCTGGAAGAAACGGCTTCGTCCCTCTCCGATGATGCTGACCAGCACGATCTTGTTTTCGAGAGCCGAAAGATCGACGGTCGCAGGAAGTCCTATCTGCTGGCGCTGGAAGGAACGCAAGATCTCCACACAGCGATAGTGCTTGAACGACGAAAGCGAGCCGGGGAAATTCAGGGAAGTGGTGCCATCGCCGTCAAACGCGATCTCGATGCTTTTGCCTTTCGCCGGGAACGAAACCGACCTTCTTTCGATCTGAACCTCGGAGCGGTCGGCACGCGAAGAGGATCGAAGAACTTCGAGCGCAAAAGCCGGAACGGTTCCCTCTCCCGTACTGATCAACAACGGCAACTGGGACGGTGATCCCTCTGTGATATTCGTGTGACCCACACCGGCTGCAGACTGAAGCAATGAGGCAAATGGCAACTGGAGCTGCGATCCGAAGAGGATCGGCTCTTTCATTTTCCCGTAGGCGGGCACTTCGAGCGAAGCCGGACTCGCCAGCGAAGTCCCTTTGGGCTCGACCAAACGAAAGTAGGTCGAGAATACCACCCTGCCCGACGCCGCGGCCGTTGACGCGAGCACTTCGTCCTGTTCCGGATATTCAAGGCTCTGCTCACCAAAGAAGGGCTCAAGTCCGATTGCAGCGACATGGTTTTTCGTCAACACGTCGATGAGCAAAGCATAGTAGTTGCGCTTGAGTGTCCCTCCCCCGAGTGAAGCGATATCGTCGTTGTCGAAGTACAGGATGACGACGTTAGTATCGGCAGGGACCTGACCCCGCAGACGATAGCGCACATCAAGCAAACCCTGCTCGAGCTTGCTCATGGGTCCGGAGACCAGCTGCAAGAGTAGCAGCAACAGGACAATCATTCCCGAGACTATGATGTACTTTCTTGACATTGAAGTGAGCTATGATGACAGTTTTGGTTGAAGACAGAGCCCGGATCTCAGATGTTTGAAACTACCTCCCGAGCCTTTGCATTTGGGCTGCAGCATACCGCTCGCCGGAGGCGACCCCCTTCGGCAGCGCTTCGCTGATCCTTTGTATGTCATCAGGCGTCAGCCGGACGTTGACCGCCTGAACGTTCTCGCGAAGGTACTGAACTTTCTTCGTCCCTGGAATCGGTATGAGATCTGTCCCCTGAGCGAGAACCCACGCAAGCGCCAGTTGAGACGGAGCGCACCCTTTTTCGACAGCCAGTTTTTCAACTGTTTCAACAATCTGAAGGTTCTTCGCAAGATTTTCGGGCTGAAAGCGGGGATGCATATTGCGGCGGAAGTCTGTTTCAGCCATGTCCGCAGTTGACTTGATTTTTCCGGTCAGGAATCCCCGGCCAAGAGGGGAATACGGCACGAATCCTATTCCCAACTCACGGCACGTGGCAAGAATTTCTGTCTCGATGTCGCGTGTCCAGAGAGAGTATTCAGTCTGCAACGCCGCAATGGGATGGACCGCGAACGCACGCCGGATCGTCGCGGGACCCGCTTCGGAAAGACCAAGGTACCTGATTTTCCCTTCACGCTGGAGCTCCGCCATGGTACCAACGGTCTCTTCGATAGGCGTGTCCAGGTCTACACGATGCTGGTAATAGAGATCTATGGTCTCTATTCCAAGTCGTCTGAGGCTGGCTTCGCAGGCGGAGCGGACGTACTCCGGCTTTCCATTGACCCCCAGGAAACTGCCATCCGTGCCGCGGACATTGCCGAACTTGGTCGCAATGAAGAGACTCCCCCGCCTTCCTCGAATGGCTTCCCCGAGGAGTTTTTCGTTGTGCCCCACGCCATACATGTCGGCGGTGTCGATGAATGTAATGCCGAGATGTATCGCCTCGTGGATCGTAGCGATGGACTCCTTGTCATTTCTGGGTCCGTAGAACTCTGACATCCCCATGCATCCGAGGCCGATGGCCGAGATGAGCGGACCGTTCTTCCCAAGTCTTCGTTGCTCCATAGTCACTCCCTCACATTTCCACGTTCAAGAATCGTGTAACCGATGAACGTGGGCATCGCTATCGATTTCTACCAAGTTAGTCATGAGTCGCCCGAGTTTCAATAGAAAAATCCCCTTGCTAACTGAGCGCAGGGAGCAACTTAGCTGAGACAGAACGAGATCAGAGGAGCACGAAGAGAGGCATTCGAGCATCGTTGAGGTGAACTCCGCTCCATCTCGCAGCCACTGCGATTTGACATTTCAGGCAATCAATCAGATATTTGGGTGTTGCATTGTGAATCAGATTCCATAATTTCAACATTCCAGGCTTGGCCAGAACGGAGACACCATGAGGATGTACGGATTCATTATATTTGTTCTTGTTTGTTTGGGCGTTTCTTTGTCGCTTGCAGGAGACGACAACAATCGCGCCACAAGGGACGACGGCCGGTGGCTGTTTCTTGACAGCGCAGATATTCCCACGCTCAAGCACAATCTTAGCCATGAGGCAATCTTCAAGAAATATGTTGATGGCCACAATCTCATGGTTCTCAGAGCGATCGACATCGTTCAGGCGCACGCAATGGATGGGGGCGGGTACTTCACAGGCATCAAAGCGAAACCGACAGAATCTCCGATCGGCTACGAGGTGAAGCTTTTCGACAAATCGCTTCTCACCCCGCCGCGGACCACGAGCTATTGCAGCGGGTCAACATATGGGGTCCTCATCGAGACGCTGAATCTCATTTTCCCCGATGGCGGATCGAAAATCTCACCCGACCGGTATGAATCGCTCCGTATGCAGGAGCCCGATGGCTCACGCAGGGAAGACCAGATCAAGTTCTGGGGAAAGTGGAACGATGATGGATGGGGAACGCAGTACGCCTTGGTGCAATATTCCGGGATGGGCGAGGAGGTCACACCCGAGCGGGCCCGCCCCGGAGATTTCGCGAACATCGCATGGACGTCCGGCGTCGGGCATTCGGTTGTGTTTCTTGGCTGGTTCAAAAAGAACGATCAGCTCGGCATGGTGTTTTGGTCGAGTCAGAAAAGCACCAATGGCTTCGGCGATGTCGTGATGTGCCCCCTATCCAGAGTGAAGACCGTGAAATTTGTCCGGCTCACGCACCCCGAGAGACTGTTTTCGTTCGATGTACAGCAACAGGTGAACAGAGACCTTCCGGGCGACAAGGTTGATGCGCCTGTTCATTGAAACCCTTTGGGATATTGAGAAATCAGCCCAGAAGCGCGGTCGGAAACATCAACTTCGCCACGAAGTCACCCCGCCAGAACGCGTAGCGGGCTGGCAAGACACGAAGAGGATCTTTGAATTCTCTTCACTTTCAAGAACTTTTGTGACTTGGTGTCTTGGTGGCACCCCTTTTCCACCGGCTCTCCAGGTGACAAAAAAAGCCGGTCTCACAACGACCGGCTTTCTCATCTCACAGAATTCTTGATCGATCTAAGGAGCGCATTGATTCTTTATTCTCGAAGTCCAATCGTTCCATTTTGTGATTTGATCTCCTAGAAGAACCCCGCGAACGCCCGCGAAGAGTGTATCTCGTTCAGCACACATCGCTGTCCTGATTCTCTTGGAAGCAGGATTAGCATCGATGAGATCGCGTGTTTCCTGATTCAAGGTCTTCAATTCCGCGGCCGCCACCTCTCTGGTGATCTTCCCGGTCTTCACAGAATCAGCGATCAATCTGCGCTTCGCATTCGCAGCGCTCAAGATATCCTTGTTGGCATCATGAAACTGTTGAACAAGCGGCCTCATGTTGGTGTGGAAGGTTTTCGCCAAATCCCGGATTTTGGTCTTTTGATCGTCGGTCAGATTCAATTGTCGGAAGAAGAATCCAAGATGTTTTGCGAAATCAAAACGATCGAACCATTGAATCCCCCTCATCATAGGATTTCCTGGTCCGAATGACCGATCGTCGCTCGCGAAACTGTAGTTCAGCATCGTACTGTTGAACGTGATGTCGCTTTCGGTTGTGCCATCCTCTATTGCATTCTGGAGGTCGCCGTAGTCGATAATCGCAAATTGGGCAATTTCGAAATTCAGTTGCCAGGGGGCATTGACACTTCCCCTATCGCTGCAACCCGTGAAGTAGACGACGGCCCCAATAGTTAAGACCGCAAGAGCAAGAACGAATCTGGTTGTTTTCATAACCGCTGCCTCCCTTTATTTGTTTGCCCTTGGACAACGTGAATCAGACTAGGTTTAAATGTTCTCAGGAATACTTTGAAGATTTTCCTTCCGGGAACCCGTTGAAGATATCAGATGATTGCGTCTCGCCACGGGCCCAAAAACGCCTTCATATTCTGAGGCATCAATGGCGGTTCGGGAACGGTCTGCATGCTGCTTACTGCCCACTCCCTTCCCTTCTTCCATCTAACTTTTACCTTCTCCCATCTTGTGACCCCGGCGCGATTCTCCGCTAAAAGCGGATCAGCCTCTGGCTGAGAACGCGCGGCCTACAGCCTGGCGTACCATCTTCCAGTCCCGAGCACTCGCCTGAATCTCACTTCCCCGAATTATCAGTTGCCAATTTATAATTGACCATTGACAATTATTGTGACCCCGGCGCGATTCGAACGCGCGGCCTACAGCTTAGAAGGCTGTTGCTCTATCCAGCTGAGCTACGGGGTCAATCTACCGC
>QYQB01000287.1 GCA_007280275.1 bacterium
ACATGGACGATCAATGGATTGTCCGGCGGACGACCCTTGACATCAAAGACTTTCTTCACCGCCTCAAGGTTGAGTACATCCGCGCCGAGGCCATAGACTGTCTCGGTGGGAAAAGCCACAAGGCCGCCACGGCGCAGGACATCAGCCGCCTGTGCGATGATATCGGCGTCAAGAGCCCCAGGGGAAACCGGAAGTATCCTTGTTTCGGTCACAATGGAATATAGACAATTATGGGGGTGAAGTAAAACGGAGAGAACCTGATGAGAAGCTATGTCAAAAATTCTCGCGCAAGGCGCAAAGAAGCGCCAGATGTTCTTCGACAGTTTAACTGTCGAAGATGGCCCATGTCCGAGAGTTCAACTCTCGGACAACAAGACTGGGGGGCGGCTTGGCGTGAGATTCTCCTCCTCCCAACATGTGTTTTTGTGAGAGGTTGGAGCCAATTCATCCTACTGACCCGACGCATTCCAACCCGGACCCAACACAACCATGCCCGACTTGGCGCCGGTGTGATCTCCATTCTTCAAAACCTGTTTCCCGTTCACAAACACATGGATCATGCCGGTCGAATACTGATGGGGCTTCTCGAAGGTCGCAAAATCCGCGATCTTCGCCGGATCGAACACCACAACGTCAGCGAACCATCCGGCCCGGAGCACACCCCGGTCGCGTATCTTGAGTTTCCCGGCCGGGAACGATGTCAGGCGGCGAATCGCCTCTTCGAGCGGAATGATCTTCTCGTCTCTCACATATTTCCCCAGGAGCCTGGCCACATTTCCATATGCTCTCGGATGCGGGTTGGATTTCAGGAACACCCCCTCGGGAGCGAGCGACCCCTCATCGGAACCAAAGCTCACCCAAGGCAAGGCGATCTGCTTCTTCACATTCTCCTCCGACATCAGGAAGTAGATAGTTCCCACACGGCTGTCATCGTCGATGACGAGGTCCATCGCCGTTTCTTCCGGCGTCTTGTGGCGCACAGTCGCAACTTCTGCCAGCGTCTTTCCCGTCAGGTATCTCAGACTGTCTTGACGAAATCCCACAAGAAGCACGTTCTTCGGCGTTCCCGCCCCAAGAAGCAGATTCTCCCATTGTTTGGTCGGCGTGCGCATTTCCTGAACCACTCGTCGGCGCGTCGCAGGGTCCTTGAGCCGCTTGATCCATTCCACGACTCCGCCTTCCTGAACCCACGGCGGCATCGATGCATCGAGACCAGTCGCACCGGCAGTGTACGTGTACATGTCTGCGCTGATGTTCAGGCCTTCGCGCTGTGCCGCCTCCACCTTCTGGATGACAGCGCCAATCTTCCCCCAATTCGAGTTTCCACTCTCCTTCAGATGATAGATTTCAGCGGGGATCTTTGCTTCCTTCGAAATCCGGATCAGCTCATCGATCGCTTCGAGCAGCCCGTTCCCTTCGTTCCGCAGATGGGAAATGTACATCCCACCGTATGATGATGCGACTTTGCACAGCTCGATGAGCTCGTCGGTCTTTGCATAGAAGCCGGGTGCATAGATCAGAGCCGAGCCAACACCCAGAGCGCCATCTTCCATCGCACCCCGGACAAGTTGTCGCATGAGTTCGAGCTCCTCAGCGTTGGGTGCCCGATTGTCATATCCCAGTACATGCTCACGGATTGTCGCTGCACCAACAAACGATGCCACATTTGTTGACACTCCGCGTCGAACCAGGTATTCCAGATACTCCCGGAGCGTGGTCCACTCCACCCTGTACTTGATGTCGCCCTGCCGTTCCTGCATTTCTTTCTTCATGCTTGGATTCAAGGGGCCCATCGACTCTCCTTCCCCGAAAATCTCCAGTGTCACCCCCTGGCGAATATCGCTTTGCGACCGGCCATCCTCAATCAGGCTTTCGTTGGCCCAGCTCAACATGTTGATAAAACCAGGAGCCACGGCAAGCCCATGCGCGTCGATCTCGTACACTCCTCGTGCATCCTGGAGCGTCCCGACCGCCACGACTCTATCTCCCCTGATTGCGACATCGGTGACGATGGGAGCATTCCCCGTCCCATCATAGACGGTGCCGCCGCGGATGACGACGTCATACTCGGGCGCGCGTGTGCATGTCAGGAGGGAGATCGAACACGCGATGACTAGGACCGGTCTCAACAATGTCGCCCCTCTCACCAATGTCATTCCCGCATGTCGTAGGCGGCCAGCCCGCCGGCGGTCTGGCGGGGAATCCAGACCTTTGCCAGAACAGCCCGGCCGATAATGCAGTTCACGTCTGGATTCCCGATAGATACGTTCGGGAATGACAAGAGCGGTGTAACTGACAACCGTTTTTGAGATGTGTTCTAGAAGATTCAGGTTTGTTATCATCAGTGATTCTCCAGGATGAAGGTTATTGACTCAAGTTGACCGCTCGTTAGGAAAGGGCTAAAGCCCCCTGGGGGTTTTGTGGGGTTTTTCTATTGAGGTTGTCCTTTAAGCCATATTTGTCATTTCGAAGGAGCGCCCGCCTGACCGACGTAGTCGGGCAGGAAGCGACTGAGAAATCTGAATAATCAAAGAAGGATTTCTCCCTGCGGTCGAAATGACAAAGAAACTTTTTGGACAGCCTCCAATTGCCACGTCCTTCCCGCCAGACCGACAACGTCTGTCGGGCTGGTAGGGCGTGGTCATAAATCTCAACCAATATTTCAGGGGTTTTAACCCCTTCCGAAAAGCGGCCGACTTGAATTATTTAAAGTTCCAGAGTGAGGCCGAGGACCGGGAGGATGGACCATTGGTACACGGTCTTCTGCCTTTGGTTTTTCTTGTCCCAGACGTAGTAGAAGATATTCTTCTGGTTGTACGCATTTTGCAGGTCGAAGTACGCCACAGCCTGCCAGGAATCCAAAGTGAAACGGTAGTCTGTTCTGACGTCGATTCGGTGGTACGCGGGATACCGCACATCGTTGATTCTTGTCAGATCAAGGGTCTCCCTGCCGTAGAGAACAGAGAGCTTCTCGTCGATCGGTGTATGCGGACTGCCCCCAGTGTACCTCCATTTCAGGCTGAATTCTAGAGTCTCGGAGACCTTGTATCCGGCAATGAGCGTTAACACGTGGCGGTAGTCAAAGGCTCCCGGGCGTTCAACGCCGTCCAACGCCTTGAATCGCGCGGTGGAGTAAGCATAGCTCAGCGTCCCATAGTACTCATCCGTCAATTTTTTTTGCAGGAAGAATTCCAGGCCCATCGTATATCCAGTCCCAAGGCTTCGCAGATCTCCGGCAATGAATGCTCCTCCCGAAGCTCCGCCATTGACGAGAATGTACGACGGCGTGTATCCACTGACGGGGTATTGTGTGTACTCTTTGCGGTAAAGATCGACCGTCAACTGCAGGTCATCCTGAACCAGATGCTCCACGCCAAGAGTGTAGTGATCCGCTCTCATCGGCTTCAGTTGCCGATTCCGATCATCCGTCGTAAGCCAGATGTAGGCCGGAGTCTGGAAGAAGATGCCATACGACGCGTTCAGCGATGTTCTGTCCGTGAGATAGTACCGCACTGCGAGCCGCGGACTGAGTGTACTACCCCGATCGACGTAATCAAAGTAGTCCAATCTCAATCCGGGAGTGACTGTGAGTCTCCCGAAGAGCCATTGGGTGTATTGAATGTACGCCCAGAGTTTGTAGGAATGGATTGATTTGTCATAGTTCAGCTGCGGGAAGATGCCCGCTCCCGTTGTTCGATTTGCCCAGCGGCTTGTGTCGGCCTTCAGAAAGATTTCGTGATGGATTCCGACAAGTTTCCCGCCCGCGCCGAACGAGATCTGACCGTCCTTCGTGATCAAGAACGTCGCATCGGTCTTCGCAGTGTACTCGGCCTCGGTCGAAGCATTCTTGTAGGTTTTATTCCCAAGAGAATCGTCGATGTCCGTGAAATAGTAGTTGAGGTTGTGGCTGAAAGTGAAAAAGGAATATCCGCGCTGCTCCCAGAGTCGTTTCCATGTTCCCCCCATGAGATACTGATACTGGTCATTCTTTACATTGTCGATTCCAGAGAGGTCCGCGTGCGTGCCGTAGTTCTGTTCTTCTCCGCTGGAGAACTTCACGTCGTCAATTCCGCCAAGAGCGAGAAACGTGAACTTGTTTCTCTCATCCAGGTCATAGACGACTTTCGACTGCATGTCATAGAAGTTTGGAACGACGGTAATCCCGGAGAAATGGAAATTCCTGATAAGCATGTCGAGATAGCTTTTTCTGAGAGTCAACAACCACGACCCTTTCTCTCCAAGAGGCCCTTCGCCGATGAATCCGGCGATCGCTGCGTTCACGTCAAATGATGCTTCGAATTTCTCCCGACTCCCTTCACGTAATTCGATTTCCATCACGGAAGAGAGTTTGTCACCGAACTTCGCCGGGAAGCCCCCCGTCACGAATCGGACGTCACGGATGACTTTCGTCAAAACCATCCCAATCGGCCCTCCGGAAGCCCCCTGTGTCGCAAAATGATTGAGATTCGGGATTTCGATGTTGTCAATGAGCGTCAGGTTCTCCGCAGGGCTGCCCCCCCGGACAACGAGATCGTTGCGCATATCGGAACCAGAAACAACACCGGGAAGGGAAACCACAACACGGCTTACATCACCTGCCGAACCGGGCGATCGCCGCACCTCTTCAAAGCTGAGCGCGTGGGCGCTTGTTGAGAACTCGGGCGGTTTCGCGAAATACTCTGCGCGAACAGTCACTTCATCGAGGTTCAAGACGGTCTCGGCCATCTCTATCACGATCTGTGTTTTGCGTCCTGCGGTAACGACAACGTCAGTCCGAACGACAGTCTTGTAGCCGATGATGCTCGCCCTGATGCTGTACGTGCCGGGCTGGATGCCCTGGATGCGGAACCTGCCGTTTTCATCCGATGCCGCACCAAGCTCGCTGCCGACGACGAGGATATTGGCCCCCACAAGCGGCTGATTGCTCACTTGATCACGCACGAGACCGATAATCTCCCCGCTGCGAGAAGTGGCTGTGCCTTTGGTTGTTTTCTCCTGAGCCCATGACTGAGGCGAAGCCAGTGTGCACCCTATTATTAGAAGCCATCTCAAAAACACCATCCTTGGTACAAATGTCATTCCCGCTCGACTTAGGCGGGAATCCAGGCAGCGCATTCTGGACCCCCGATAGGAACATTCGGGGGTGACAGGCATTTTTGAGATGAGTTGTCGTATGAAGGCGAACTTCATATTCATGGGATTCGCGAATCGGATTCCAGAGAGAATATACAGATTACGTGGCAAACGAGGAAGAGAGTGCGAGTTGGTCCAAACTGAAAGGGCAGGTCCGATACCTGCCCCTCTTCTCGCATTGATGAATGGCCTGATGCCACCCGCGTCCTACTTCGTTTTCGTGAACATCGTGAACCCTTGCCACCGCAATTCGCTGACCTTTCCTTCTGGTCCCAAAGTGAATGTGATCATGTCCTTACCGATCGACCGATCCTTCCAAACGACCTGGAATGTGTCATAGTGCCAGTGATCCGCTTCTCCGATGTACGTCGGGTAGAACTGCACCGCGAGCTTCCCGTTTTCCACCTTGACGATGACGGGGCCATACATCTCGTTGTCATATGTTCCTGCGAAATCCTCCAATGCCAGTGATGGCTTGGTCCCTTTGACCCGCGAATCGATCGTTTTCTTTTCCTCAGCCTTGTCTTTCTCCTCCTGTTCCTTCACAATTTTCAGCAGTTCGCTGCTCCAATCGCGGGGTGGTCCGCCAAGGTAGTGATCGAGGATACGATACGCGATGGAGGAATGGAGATTGGTGTTCTGCGAGTTCATGAGAATAACGAAACCCAGTTTCTCTTCCGGAACAAACGCCACCCGGGCTCGCATGCCGTCCAATGCGCCATCGTGCTGAACCAGCTTGCGTCCAAGGTAGTCTCTCAGCGTCCACCCGAAACCATACGCCGCGAAATGGTTGGAGGGGCGCAACGCCTGATCAACCGAATCAATGCGGATGATAGTCTGAGGCGTCTGCATCTCCTTGATCACGTCGGCGCTCAAAAGCCTCTTTCCCTTGAAGATCCCTCTGTTGAGGTTCAGTCGAAGCCACTGCGCCATATCCTGCACGCAGGAGTTCACTGCACCCGCCGATCCGACATTGTCGAAATTGGGCCAAACCACGGGCAGCATGGCGTCGTCAATCTTCTCGTGCGGCGTCGCCACATCGTCCATTCCGGCGAGGAGTTTCACGCTCGTGTTCGTCCTCGTCATCCCAAGAGGCGTAAACAGTCGATCGGCGATGAATGCGTCCCAGGTCATGCCTGTGACTGAGGGAATGATTTGTCCGGCAGCGACGAACATGATGTTCTGATATCCGTAGCGGCTTCGAAAACTCCATTCGGGCTTCAGAAATCGAACGCGACGCAGAACTTCTTCACGGCTGTACGGGGAGAAATACCACAGATTGTCCCCCCTCTCGAGTCCGCTCCGGTGACACAGGATGTCGCGGACTGTCAGCTCACGCGTAACGTATGGATCGGAGAGCTGGAACCACGGAAGGTGCTTGGTGACGGGATCATCCCACTTGACCTTGGCACTATCGACCAGCATTCCCAAACAGGCCGCCGTCATCGCTTTGGTCGTTGAAGCAATCGCGAAGATTGTTCTTGGCGTCACGGGAGCATCTTCTCCCATTTTTCGTACCCCATACCCCTTCATGAAGATCACGGAGTCGTTCTTCACGATTGCGAGAGCTAGTCCTGGCGTCTCCCAGTCCTTCATTGCGTTGAGGATGTAGTCGTTCAATCCTTTGAATGGCTCGGTCTGAGCGGGCGCACTTCCTGGTATGGCAACCGAGAAAAGGAGCACTGCACGAAGAATCATGGAATACGGTCTGGAAAACATTCTCGTCCTCCTTTGATCCGAACTGCGAATTATCTTCAACGCAGGCTCACAGCCTGCATGATCTGGGGCCTTCGCAGGTACACAATCATCGCCGCCGATGGGATGATCCATACGAAGAAGCCGACCACGATTGTAATAAGTCCCAATGAATTGATGGAAGAATACTGTCCGCCACCAAGGCCCTTTAATGCCATCGAAAGCGTCTCCTGCATATTCTGCCAAATCAAACAGCTCAAGGCAGTATCGACAA
Source organism: bacterium (assembly GCA_007280275.1). GTDB lineage: Bacteria > Bacteroidota > Ignavibacteria > UBA10030 > UBA10030 > UBA9647. The sequence continues at coordinate 7,103 of QYQB01000287.1, forward strand.
GAGCATTGAAGAGTGCAATCCAGCATGCAATCTCAAGTGCTTTTCGGCCCCAGGCCTGCAGCCTCAGAAATTGGACCCCGGCAACGAGCACAAACGCGAAGTAGAATGTCCCATACGCCGTCAACCAACGGCTATAGCGGTACAGGTCGAGGACCTTTTTCGCCGATTGAGGCAGAAGCTGGGAAAGCAGCGGCGTGGTCAGACTCTGGTCAAGGCTGTCAAACATACTGTAGGTAAGAAGACTCATGACATTCACAACGATCATGATCGCAGAAGCTATGACAGTGGTCCACCCGATGATCTTGATCGAGGGGAGCTTGGGGGGAGAGATCGTCGTTTCCATAAAGGTATTTTCTGACTGCTAGATTAATTGTGCGACACCGACTGTGACAAAGAGAGCGCGTGGCTGAGCAAAGCGGTACGTGAAATCAAACCGGAGAAAGCTGAGGATGCGGCTGATTCCGATTCCCGCTTCCGAGTACCAGCCGTTCGTGGTCGCGCCAAAGGGAAGCGTACTCGAGCTCCACGTTTGGGCCACCGTCCCATGCAGAATTAGTTCGATGCTGTTCTTGTAAAGATAGGGAATATTGAGCATGAGAAATGGCGTGCTTCGGAAGTTGTGCTCGATCGTACATGCAACGTATCGTCGACCGGAGAACTCTTTCACTCCTCCCCCGCGGAGCACTCCCAGAGGCCCCACTCCATCATAGCGCGACTCCAGGCTGAATATCCGCTGCGGAGGCATCGTTCCGCTCGAAATTCCCGCCGTCAACTTAAGATTGAGGGCGGGGGGAAAGAGAAGGCGATCGGAATACGTGTTGATCCGCATTTCACCACGAAAGATTAGCCTCGTGAAATCGAATGCGCTCGCCAGGAGCGTGGGGTTGGAGTGTTCGATCTCGACCTCCGCGCTATTCTGGGTTGTTAATCCAAATGGTACCGGCTCGTCGCCATATCGCGCTTTGATCGTCAAGCTCCTCATGGTTCCCTCAAGAATCCGGGGATTCGATCGAAATGGCTTGCTCTTATCGAAGATGCTGAAATCCGTCAACTTGACGGCGACCGATTGATCTTCGTTTTTGTACAGCAATCGAATCGAGAGGCGCCTCAGCGGTTTTGCCTCTATGAAAGCCCTCCACCCGTCGGCATAGTAGTAGTCCCGATAGTCGTTCTTTGTAAAGAGTGCTCCAAGCGCGATGATGAGCGATGGATAGTACCTTTCATCGGGAATGTTCTCGAATTCGCGGTACCCCTCCACCCCCATCTTGTAGCGACGGCCTGCGTCCAGGAAGAGCGATCCGCCAAACGTAAACTTCGGTTTCTTGTCGATGAAACCATACCCCGCCGCCCCGTTGAGAGAGAGACGGCTGATGACGCTATCCCGCGAGTAATTGAGCCCCAGGAACGGCCCTTCGACGCGGTTGTATCGAATGTTGAGGTAGCTCAGAAAGCCGAGGGATCCTCCGGCGGAAAGCGTCATCGCTGCTCCGGTCGGTTTGAACTGGACGTCGAGGGACTGAGTACTGTCCAGCGTCTTGTACGCGTGTTGCTCTTCGTTCGTGAGTGGCAGCACATCATGGTGCGCCCAGAACAGTGAATCGAATTTCTGAGCCCCCTGGAGTTCAGTGATCCGTGGCTTGCTGAAAATCGAATCCGGCAACTGACGATTGATCCTGTAGTCGTACAATACGGATGCCTGCTCCGCGACGAACCGTGGGATGTTGACGCCGGGAATACCGATTTCGAAGCTGCCTCTGAGCCGGACATCCATCGGCATCCAGTATTTGTTCTCATAGAGGCCGAACTGCTGCGTGTAGTGAAGTTCCAGCTCTGAGACAAATGGAATGGTAAAAGCTTCGTTCGGCTCGATGTCCACACCGACAAGTGCATAGATATCGCCTACGACATCGATCTTGCCTTTGAAAAGCGGCAAAATGCGGGACTTGGGGATAACCGTGATAGTATAGACCGGCTTGTCGTCCCGCACCCGGGTTTTCTCGAGTTTGAAATCGTAGTAGTCGAAGGCCTCAGGCGATGTTGGACCTACAAATTGATAGCCCACGAAACGGACATCATCATCATAGAAGTTGACCACGGTTCCGCCGACGGCGATGTTGCCCGTCCCCGGGAGGTTTTCTGTCCGCCTCTTCTGTTTCACGATTTCCCGAAGGGTGTCTCCCTTTTGCCAGTATCCGGTCGTATACGATTCCGCAATCATCGCGATGGCAGTATCCCGCCTCAGCACCATACGGGTGAAAGCTTCGAACTCATATGACTTCAAGGTCTGAGACCACTGTTTCTTGTACTCGATGACCTTGCGCATGATCGCCATCGCAGGATCCTCACTGGTGATCACAACCTCCGCCATCTGGATCGCCGTCGGTTGAAGTGCTGGACTATATTCGATTGATCGGTTAAGGGACCCGCGAAGTGTATCCGAATAATAGCCGATAAAGCTGTAGACGACGGTGTAATCACCCTGGTCGAGAGAAAGCTTATACACCCCCACGGCATTCGCAACCGTCCCCTTCGACGTCCCAAGAACCCGGACGTTTGCGGAAGGAAGGGGTGTACGTGTTACAGCGTCGCGGACGGTCCCTGAGATCGTCACGACCTGGGATGCAGAAACCTCGACAATCAAAAGTATCAGAAATGCGGAAAGCAGCAGTCGCTTCGTCATATCAGGGTATCCGAATAGATGTACAGTCTTGAAGATTCAACGCAATGACTCTCGATCTTCTTTCGATCGTCAACAGCCGACACATCTCTGCTTCCCTCTCTCTGTGCGCTTGTCCTCACATTGAGACGGGAGGTTCTATTCCTTGAATCTGCGGCATCCAATCTTCATCGGAGCTTGAACAGTCCCCTCTGTGCGGCTGCTATTGTGTTGGCGAGAGGGGACAAGTAGTTCCTTGGTTTGTTTTTCCTCAAAGTACAAACAGTTCCCTCTGTGTGAAAGCACGCATGTCCGGAGAGCTCTTGGCGGAAGGGATGCCTGCTTCGTTTGTTTCGGAGTTCCTCTGCAGGCACATTGCGTCCACAGGGCCGCGTTCTTCGCAGGCAAAGTTCGACCGCTCGGCTCGTTCGATCGACAGCTGGAATGCTACTGCTGCGTTGACTCATAGACGATTTCCGCAACATCCTTCACAACGACCCGTTCCGAGGCCTCTTTTGCCTTGACACCATCTGTCATCATCGTCATGCAGAAGGGACAAGCAGTCGCAATGACAGTGGAATTCGTTGCAAGGGCCTCTTCGGTTCGCTCGATGTTCACCCGTTTTCCTTCCTTCTCCTCCATCCACATTCTTCCGCCCCCGGCACCGCAGCAGAATCCTCTGCTGTGAGAACGTCCCATCTCGGCCAATTCGAGTCCCGGAACGGCTCCGAGGATTTCCCTCGGTTGCTCGTACACGTCATTGTACCGGCCAAGGTAGCACGAGTCATGGTAGGTGATCGTAGTAATTTGTTCCTTCGTGATCTTGATCTTCCCCTCATTGATCAATTGAACGAGGAAGTCGGTATGATGCATCACCTTGTAGTTGCCGCCGAACTGCGGATACTCATTGCGTAGCGTGTTAAAGCAGTGCGGACATGCCGTAACGATCGATGTAACATGGTAATTGTTCAGGGTCGCCACATTTTCTTTGATCAACATCTGGGCAAGATACTCGTTCCCCATTCGCCTCGCCGAGTCCCCCGTGCACTTTTCCTCGGCCCCGAGAATCGCAAACGATATACCTGCCTGCTGCATCAATTTCGCGAATGATTGGGTTACTTTGATGTACCGGCTGTCAAACGCCCCTGCACACCCCACCCAGAACAAGACCTCTGCGTCCGGTGTCTGCTGAACAGTCGGAATGTCCATCCCCTCTGCCCAATCGGCGCGGCTCGAAGGCGGAAACGCCCAGGGTGAAAAGTTGTTCTCAAGATTTCGGAAGACGACCTGTACTTCAGGCGGAAACTTCGACTCCATCAGCACAAGACTGCGACGCATCTCAACAATAGCATCGACGTGTTCGATGTTGACCGGACACTCCTGAACACAAGCCATGCATGTGGTGCAGGCAAACAGCTCTTCGGGGGTGATGTAATCGTGAATCAGAGTTTTCTGCAATGCATGTTTCACTCCGCCATCGGATGATCCCGGGGCCTTCTGACCAGCACGTACGAGCGGCGCCTTTTCCTCCAGCCGCTTCCGGATGTCCATGATGATCTTCCGCGGTGAAAGAGCCTTGCCAGTACTGTTCGCCGGACAGGATGCGCTGCAGCGGCCGCACTCCGTACACGTGTAACCATCCAGAAGTTGCTTCCATGTCAGGTCCTCGATGTCGGATGCTCCAAACTTCTCCACGTTCTCTGCCTCGAGATTGATCGGCTTGAGCGCTCCACGCGGCCTTAAACCTGAGAAATAGACGTTTGGGACCGAGGTGAGGACGTGAAGGTGTTTTGAGTACGGAAGGTAGTTCAGAAACACCAATACGATCCCGATGTGGATCCACCAAAACGTGTCGAACCATACCTCCATGCCATCGGGGGAGAACGAGGCGAACAGAGGGGTGAACGCGCTTGAAAGGAATCGTCCTCCGGAAGTGTCCGCTCCGTCGAGAACGATACGTGCCGCATTCTGACCAACCATGCTGATCATAATAAAGAGGATCATCATCAGGATGAAGGTTGCGTCCGCACGGCTATGCCCTTCAAGTTCCAGTCGCTTCGGCCGCATCACATAGCGACGCCAGAGCGCAATCAGTACCGCGAGGATCACCAAACCGCTGGCCAGATCCTGCATGAACGCAAGCGGTGCGTAGAGCCGTCCAAAGAAGTGCTGAAAGAAGAGGGATGAAATATCCGGCACCAGTCCTTCGCCGATGGACTCGAGGACCGCCGTGAGCAGCACCATGAATCCCCAGAAAATGAGAGCATGCATGATGCCTGCAAGTGGCTCGCGCAGGATCTTCGACTGGGCAATTGCCACGACAAACATTCTTTTGAGCCTGGCCCACGGATGATCGAACCGGTTGTCCGGCTGCCCCAGTTTCAAATAGCTGATAAGCCGTCGCAGACTCAAGGCAAAGACGGCGAGGGCGGCATCAAACACAAGAATGAAAACGATGTTCTTTGTCGTCATAGACAATCACTTTTCAGTGCCGATCCCAGAAAAGGGGATTGTGTTATGGATTTTATGGTTCTCAACACGGAGACGCGGAGATCGCGCCAGCCCGCATGCGTTCTGGCGGGGAGCACCGCGGAGTCTATTGCCTTTCCCTCTGCGATTCTCTGCGTTGAAAAACTCAATATGAATTGCTGCAAATGGCACTAGTACTTGCAGACCGAATCCATGATTGTCACCGCTTCTCCTGCAATGCTCACCTGCTTCACGCCGTGACCGGTCACCCGAAGCCTGATCTTCACCCTTCCCCTCCGACCCATGTCATCCCCCTGCTCACCGATGAACTCCATCCGCCCGTCGGGAAGCAGGAACGATGGTATCGGAAAATCCCGGCGGATAGCAAACTGGTAGAGATAGACACCAAGCGGACCATTCGCGGAGCCGGTGACGGGATCCTCCACAATTCCCACCGCTGGCGCGTAGAAGCGAGAGTGCACCGCGGAACTTTGTTCAATCGTCTCGAGGGTGAACACGCTGACCCCAAGGCTTCTATTTGCCCTTGTGAACGAATCAAGCTTTCCGAAATCCGGCTTCAGAGACCCGATCCTTGAGAGTTTCTTCAGCGGTAGATACATGTAGGTTTCTGAAACAAAGGGCAGATTCGTCTCGACATCAGAAGCCCGGATACCGAGCGCCTCCAGAAGTGCTGAGGGGGCTTTCTTGTGCACGCGGAATCTTGGAATCGGCAACTGGAATTCGACGATGGTGCCCGAGTATTTTTTTTCTACAACGATTCCGAGGATCCCACTTTTTGTCTGAAGCCTGAAATGGAACACGCCGGGCCGCTTCATTCCATGCACTCCCTCTTCCGCCAGCGCGTGAAAGCTCGCAATAGTCGCATGTCCGCAGAGCGGTACTTCGGCCGCAGGAGTGAACCACCGGATCTGGAGGTCGGCGCCTTTGACAGTCGGAGGAAGAAGAAATGCTGTCTCGGAAAGGTTCAATTCACCGGCTATCTTCTGCATCATCGGATCGCTCATCCCGCGGGCGTCCAGCACCACTCCCGCCGGATTGCCGGAGAACGGTTCACCCGTGAATGCATCGACGTGCTTGATCTTGTATGTTTTCATGGTTCTTTCCCCTTCCCCGTTCTGTCCGGGAAATCAAAAATATTTCACAATCCCATCACCTGTACGACGATCGTGCGTTCACGCGGCCGGTTGTCGTGGTCGATGAGGACGATTTGTTGCCAGGTACCCAGGAAGAGCTCTCCGCGCGAGAACGGAATTGACAAAGACGGCCCCATCACCGCAGCCCGGACGTGTGAACAACCGTTGCCGTCGTGCCACGTTTCATCGTGATGGTACCGACCTCCGCGAGGCGCGAGCCGCTCAAGGGCTTCAGGAATGTCTTTTCGCAAGCCAGGTTCGAATTCCGTCGTTGTGATGGAAGCAGTTGAGCCGGAGACAAAAACCGTGACGAGTCCCTCCCGGAGCTTGTGTTGGGCAAGCACAGCGGTCACATTCCCCGTAATGTCGCGGACTTCAGAGTCGCCACGGGTTGAAACGGAAAAGCTCTCGGTGACTATTTCCATAATCGCAACGCAGTAAGAGTGTGCTGGTCCTTGACGAAGAAAAGCCGGGACCGGCGAATAAAGAACGAATCCGGCACGTACGCCTTCAGATCCCGACCGATGATTCCGGAAAAGGCGCATGTGCCCTGCGGAAGACGGTAGATGAACAAGTGATTTTCGAAGGATTGTGATTGCACCGCCGATGTCCGTGCAAGTATGTGATAGTTGAACGCCAGGACATCGTTCTGCTTGATATATTCAACCTTACCGGCGAGCTTCTTCCCTTTTGCCGTTCGGTTCACGAGCGCCAGGATCGAAGGATCGGGCGCATCGTCCGACATGATCTCGGGCGGCGTCACCCCCGAAGCGGATTGACTCTCGATTGCTTCGCGTCGGAGCGCGTGAAGTTCCTGAAGCGATTCATCATATATCGCCTTCAGCTCCCCTGTCTGAAGGCCGATTTCATAACCGACCCTCTTCTCAAAGAGATCCCTGTAAGCAAAAACCCGATCGCCAAACCCGAACCAGAATGTGACATCATCATTCCGCCAGCGAAGTACTCCTGTTTGCGTGTCATAGACCCGGATTCCCCGATGTTCAGGCATATCGGGCGATGCATAGGTGTGAAGAAGCACGGTGTCATTCAGGACCGCTTCGATGCCAACCCACCAGGGCTCCTCGAGGTTGAGGTCCCGCCACAAAGGATTCCCCGATTCCTCATCGAGGCAAAAAAAAGAAACCGTCTTCTTGTCCTGGTTGCGGCACTCGCCGACCACTCGTCCGCGCTCCGTAAAAAGGAGGCGCCAGATGATGCCGTTGGCGACGTACTTCCAGTCGGTATCGAGACGCTCGGATCGGAAAATGGAGAAGAGATTCATTTAGGAATTTCCGCTGAACGTACCATTTTTTCGAAGGATTTGCAAGCTATGAGGGGAAGGGAACTCATGCGATGGCAGGATCAACGCAGGTCAAACGCAACCGAATCATCTCTCATCGCGCCGAACACACCAAACCCTCCCGCAACATTTGAGTAGTCTGGAAGATCCGTCCTGATCGAGAAATCGTCCTGAAACCCGTTGGCGATATTGTAGTATTTGTACAGATTGCTCTCAACCTGTGTGAGAATGAACGTCCCGTTCGTCAACTGGATTTTTCCGTACTTCACCTCAAGGTCCTCCACGAAAGCCTTGTACGCATCGAGATTGAAATAGACAATCTCGTCCACGAGGTACTGGTCGGTGATCCTTCTGACGAGCATCGGGTAGGCATACTCATAGCCGGCTCCTCCGCCTGGTCGAACTGCCTTCGGCACTTCAGTTCGGACGTGGACAACGCCTGATCCGAGCTTGACGTCAAACTCAACGTAGAGACGGAGAATATAACCCAGGGTTACGGGCGAAAGCCTGACTCTAGCCGAGATATCGTCGGTGTATTTCTCGGGGCTCTTCATAACAAATGCATTGTTCGCCTCTACCAGTCCCGGACCCGGCGTTGTCACCCTGGCTGAGGCATTGCCGTCTGCTGAAGTCACAGTCAGTGTGTACGTCTTTCCGAACTGGACCGTAAATGGATGCGCAACATATGCGCCGATATTCGTGGAATAGCGGCTTTTGTCGTCACGCGGGATGACCGAACTCGTGAGGGCGAACGATGCTGAATCGGTGGCGATGGTGACGCGCGCGTTCTGGATATCCGTATCGACCGTATTCTCAAGCGGATTGTGTCCCAAGGGATTGTAGCTGGTGTAGACGCGGACGTACTGGCTATCTGATCGATTCGATAAGATTGAATAAAGAACGAGCCGTTCCTGGTAAGGCCCCTTTGGCTCGAAGGGCTCTCCGCATCCCGCGGCAGCAAACACCGCCAGGACGAACATCGACAATATCAAGCGATACTTGAGAAGTTCCTTCATCACGGAGTAAGGTCTAACCTTCTGGAATATTCCAGAAACCTGGCCGAAAAGCCAACGGCAGAGAGCGCCAAGCAAGTACATAAGATGTTAATTCTCTATGAAATCTTGGATCAAATTTTTGCTTGACGGCCTTGGCGGTTCATTTTCTTACCGTGAAACTCGATTTTCAACAAACTGCTAGAGGCCTAGTCGAAAAGTGGTGCCACCAAGACACAAAGTCACAAAGGTTCTTGAAAGTGAAGAAAATTCAAAGATCTTCTTCGTGTCTTGCCAGCCCGCTACGCGTTCTGGCGGGGTGCCTTCGTGGCAAGGTTGATGTTTTCGACCGCGCTGCTAGACTGCAGCTCGCGCCGCAGAAGTTCGTGACAACTCACCAGGCTGTCAGTTCCACGAAAACCGAATCTTCGACCAACGCTCCAAAAATCCCATGTCCCCCAGAGATGTTGCTGTAGTCCGGTAGGTCTGTGCGGATTGAAAATGGATCTTCGAAGCCGTTGACACGCTTTGAATAAGCGTACAGATCCTTATCGACCTGAGTCAGGACAACCAAAGCCCGCTTCATATGAACGCCCCCCACCGGATAGCGGCTAAGGATTGCCCCCAGTTTGTCAAAATAGGTGGTCTTGATAAAAACGAACGTTTCATTTTGCTCTTTGCCCGGTATAATTCCGGAGGTTTGCCTTCGGCGCAGCACCGGATAGAAATCAACCTTCGATCCGTCATTGTTCGGGGAATCCACGAAGGGAATTTCTTCCTGACGCTTGATCCACGTGTTCCCTTCCAGAACATCGTAGATGAGATACAGCCTCATCATGACCCCGTATGTCAATTCCCGGATCCAGCCATAGATCACTATGTTCTCATCGCCGCTGCCGCCGCCATTCAATATATACGAATTGAGGAACTGAATCCTTCCACGCCTCGGGACAGTCACGGCTGCAGACACAGCGCCCATTTCCCAGGTGCTGACGTTCAGGCTGTACGTCTTGCCCGCCTCAAGCGAAAACGGATACGACGCATAGACAAGAAGGTCGTCGGTGTACCGACTTTTGTCCACTCTCGGCGTGGTCTTCTCTTGAAATTGAAATGATCCCGCTTCGCCCTTGACGGCGACATTAGCGCCTCTCAAAACAATGTCGGCCGTCTGATCAAGGGGGTTAACCCCTGGTGGATTGTAAGTCGAATAGACCCTTACATACTGTGTGTCGGATCGATTGGTAAGGATCCCATACACAACCAGTTTGTCGGAGTACGGACCTTTCGGAGTGAACGGGTCCTCGCAACCTGCAACCAACGCCAGGCAGCACATCACCGCCCGGAACGCGACTGAGGATCTTGTCATTAGTATTCGATGTTCAACGTTGCCGTCGGGAAAAACGGCAGCATATCGATTTGCTGACCTGTCTTTCGATCGAAATAGAACACATTCTTGTGGTTATAGACATTCACGATTTGTAGACCCAGAGTGCCTGTAATGGGCCGAAGCGTGAACCGGTACGAAGCGCTCGCGTCGAGACGATGGTAGGTTGGAAGTCGAGCGTCATTCTTCGGACCGAGCACCGCATACGGTCTCCCGGTTTCGCCTAACGAGGAACCGCGGAACAGATCCTGCAATCCCAACCGATCATAGTACCCGATCGTTTGAGTGAACGGGAATCCTGATCCCAGCTCCCAACGAAACGTCACATCGAAGGACTCGGCGGCATGGAACACCGTCAGAAGATTCAGGGTGTGCCTGCGATCATACCGGGGGAAATAGGTGAAACCGTTCGAGGTGATTGTTGTCCACCCGAGTGTGTATGCCGCGTAGACATCCACAATCTTGCTCCCATACCGAATCAGCGACTCCACGCCATAGGCTTTTCCGGTTCCTCCGATGTAGTCAGGATCCAGCGCATCAACCTTGTCCCGGTTGTATGTGACGAGCGAACCGTAGGACTTGTAGTACGCCTGAAAGTTCGTCGAGAGTGACGGAAGGACGTTTCCTTCCAGCCCCAGAACGTAATGGTCCGCCTGCTCGGATTTCAATCCCTCTGGGACCTGAATCCATGCGTCGAAAATGGGGATGATGTCGTCCTCGTTGTTGACTGTGATTACGCTTTGACTGAACCGCCCGTACGACGCTTTTCCTTTCCAGTTATCCCACAACCCGTAGCTGAGATTGATACGCGGCTGCACCACCTCCAATCCACCGGATCGCGCCAAAAGACCTCCAAGGTCGAGGAAGATGCCGGCATCTGCCTGGAACCGGCTCGGAGCAGTCTGGTAGCGAACCCACATCGACGCGTCGGCAAAAGAGCTGCTGACGGTTTTCGTCACACCGAAGGTGTTCGTCACCGTGTAGTCGAGCGTGGGAAAGCTGAATTCGAAACCATAGAAGTACAGGTCATGGGAGTCCGTGTAGAGCGTCGCATTCGCCCGTACGCCGGTTTCACGCACGGACGTCGAGGCGGGTGTGATCTGATTCGATCCTTTCGAGTCCCGTTCGGCGATAAACGAGTTGTCAAAACCAACCGCGTTCACATACACTCTGTCCTGAATCAACCCCGCAGCCACAAATCCGACAGCGCCTGTCCGCCATACGTAATCCGCCTCGTTCGGATTGGCAGACCTCAGGTTGTCTCCGCTCATGAATGTCTGAAAGCTGTATTTCCCCTGGCCCTCGCCGGTCTGAACCGTAGCCTTGAGGAACGCATCATAGAAAGACAGGGGGAGATCCTTGTTGAGGAACTTCTTGAATGTCTCAGCGAAAATGGATTTCCTGCCGCTGGCAAGGAAGGTCAACCCTTCAATCGCCGGGCCGTCCACTTGCAGTTTGGTCGAAAGAAAATTGATATTGGCGCGTCCGGAGAGAGCTTTCGAACGCCCGTCCCGCGTTGTCATGTTTACCACAGATGATAATCTGCCTCCGAAATCGGCAGGAAAGGCGCCGGTGTAGACTTCAGTTGTCTTGATGATGTCCGAATCAAAGATGCTGAAAATCCCAAAGGCATGATACGGGTTGTAGATCTTCATCCCGTCCAGGAGAATCAGGTTCTGGTCTCCCGCACCGCCACGGACGTAGAACTGGGAATTCACATCGCTCGTCGAGACAATCCCCGGCAGGATTCTGATCGACCGAAAGACGTCCTCCATAGCGGCAACGGGGACAGCGCGAATGTCCCGCTGTTCCAGGACGTGCACGCTCGTGTGTATCTCCGTAAGCTCCCGTTTTGCGACATCCGTGACCATAACCTCAGAGAACTCGACCGGCTTGGATGGAAGCTGGAAGTTGACGACAACCGCCTGGAATCCGAAGACATCGATCGTCTTCGTCCGCGTCTCATATCCGATGGAACTCACCTTGATTTGATACCGGCCCTGGGGGGCGCTGGTTATCAAATAGAAACCCTGGAGGTTCGAGCCGGCACCACGGTTCATCCCTGGTATCGCGATATTGGCAAAGGGGATCCTCTCCCCTGTCGTGCTATCGGTGACGACGCCGCGGATGTCTACTCCCTGAGCGAGGGCGAAGAAAGGAAACACGATTGCAGCAACAAGCCGAAAGAAGACGCGGGCTCGCATGCAGATGACCTCTCGTTGAATTGTACGGGGAAAATAATCATTTTCCGTTTCAGATGCTAACATCGGGGACGACCGTCGGTTGCAACTACATCAAGTTCTTTGTAAGTTCTTCGCACAAAATGAACCCTCTGGAGAATCACTCTTCGTGAAAGCCCGTCTCTCAGTCGTTGGATTCCTTCTTTGTTTCGCCTCGTGCCATCCATCGCCACCGATCATGGAATCCGGACTGGCAGGCGTGCGCATCGAATCAATACTCGACCAGCACTTTGTTGCAGAGCGATCGTCCGAGAATCTCAAGTACATCGCGCAGTTCTGGCGGATTGCGGGAGGACCGGGCTACGATTCCTGTCTCTCACGGATCGAGGCTGAGGTGAAATCGCTGACGACGGCCTCACATCCCGGAGATCAGATCATCGGCTACGAGATTCTTGAAGATCCTCCAACCGGACCAGCCTGGGTTCCGCAAGACGCAGTCCTCTCAATGGAATCGCCGGAAATCCGCGTCCTGCACAGCTACGCCTCAACACCTGTGATGCTCTGCCAGAACTCTTTTCCATGCGACCTGAGTGCTCCGGTGGTATATATCCCCGGAGGGAACAGCGATGAACAGTACAGCCAGACCGACGTACGGGGTCGGATAGTTCTTTGTGACGCGCCAGCTGCGTCGGCCTATCGGATCGCCTATGATCGCGGCGCCGCGGGGCTCCTGTCTACCCACATGCCGTCCTACAATAAGCCGCAGCAGCATCCGGACATTATCGCAGAAAGCGCTCTTCCGTACGATGACCAACGAAAGCCGTTCGCGATCAACATCTCCCCACGCATAGCCGCGGAGCTGAAGCGGCTTCTCATATCCCAGCCGGTTGATCTCCGCGTGCAGGTGAAGACCTCTTTCGTTGAGCGACCGCTGAGAATACTTGCTGCCGAGATTCGCGGAAACGTCAAGCCGGACGAACGCATCGTCCTCGTTGCGCACCTTGATCACTACAAACCGGGAGCAAACGATAACGCCAGCGGTTCCGCAGCGCTGCTGGAGATTCTGCGTTCAATCGTCACATCGATCGGCGACGGAACGCTGATTCCGCCTGCGCGGACGGTCACGTTTCTCTGGGTCGATGAGTACCGAGGGACGGGTTCCTGGATGAAACGAGATCCCGAACGCGTCAAGAATGTTCTCGCAGCCTTCGTGCTCGATATGGTGGGAGGCGATCCGGAAAAAACGGGTGGGAGTTTCCGCGTCGAGCGTATGCCTGATCCGAGCACTATCTGGTTCCGGCCGCCGGAACAGCATTCAGGCTGGGGGACTGGAACCTGGGACAAGCGCAATCTCTTCGGCAGTTTTCTGAATGATTACTACCTTTCCATCATTGCACAACGGTCAAATCGAGAGGGATGGAAAACCACCAGCAACGTCTGGGAAGGGGGAAGCGACCACGATCCCTTTCTCTGGAGGAAGATACCGGCTGTCTTGAGCTGGCATTTCCCCGACTTCGCGTATCACTCGAGTATGGACCAGGTGAGCAACATCAGCGCCCGTGAGATGAAGAACGCCGGCGTCAGCATCGGGACGGCAGCTTTCCAATTGTCAATGGGGTCAGAGGACATCGCACGGTCTATCCTGCAAACGGTGAGCGTCGCGTCGAAGAAGCGCCTTGAACTGCTCAAGGCACAACTGAAAGATGAAATCGAAGAAACCCAATCGCAGGGACAACAGGCTTTCGAAGCGGCGAAGAGGCAGGAGAAGGACATTCTCGAGACATGGGCGGCATGGTACGATCAAGCCCTGGAATCCGTCCTCCGGGTTCCCGCTCAGACTCCATCACATGCGTTCGAGGTCGAAGTCCAGCGGGAGCGTGATGAACTCCAGAAGAGCGTTGTTACAACCAAAGCGATCTTCGGACTCTGAAAACTGAATAGGCGCCCATGGCGACCAGGCATCCTGTTTGGGAAGGACTTGGGAAATGGAGCGCCAACAGACTGAATGAAAACAACCCGGCGACATCCCTTGAAACAACTGAGGAATGTCGCCGAATTATTTGGAGGGACTGATAAGGTATCTACTCCTCGCTGGCGCCATGGAAGTCGATATAGGCCAGATCGCGCTGGAGTTGACCTCCGTTGAGCACGAATCCCATATGCAAGTGAGCATTCGGATACGGCGCTCCCTCGATCTTGAATGTCGCCAGAAACTCCCCACCCTCTGCGACGATGTTGCTTGCTGTGCCCGAGAACGCCCAGGTGTACGACTTTGCCAGAGTGGTGGCGTCTGGAATTCCAGAAACCATCATCTTACCGGTCCCATTCACCGTCAAGGTGAATACTCTTTTCGTAACGACAGGCAGCTCTTTCTTCAACGAGGCTTGGTCCACTTCTGTCAGCTGATAGGTGATTTCGCCAGCCACACCCGCGTACCCGACGACACCGCCGGGAGCATTGATGTTGATTTGCTCATTGATCTGCAGCTTCTGGAAAGCCGGAGCGGCTCTCACCGGAGCCTTGGCAACGATCGGCTCCACGGCATTCTCCTGGCAACCAACTGCGAAAACCAGGAACGCGATAGCGAAGAACAGCACTGAGTTTTTCATGACAACCTCCCTTGGTTGGTGTGAGTGTGCTATGTTTTGGATTTGGAAGAGCTTGTTTTTTTCGTTGCATGATTGGAAAGCTGTACGTAGTGACTCAAATTGCGGGCCAGACAAAAAGAGTTACTTCTTTGCAGTATTGGAGGATGAATCGAGAGGCGCGTTCGTATCCGAACAAAGAAGGGTTCGAAAATGAACGAACCCGAATGGAGCACGTTGAAAGACTACAGATCGTGGAGACTCAGGTGAAGATGCGACACATTCGTACATAGAAAAAGCGGGTGGGCTCTTGAGCACCACCCGCTTCTTGAGGTCCATGCCGCTTGGCAAGAGAGCAGCTTACCGAAGTTCTGCAATCATGGTGGAGCCACTCGCGGCAGGGATGAATGCAAACGTACCCTCTGAGACATACAGATTGTAGTACCAGGCCGAGTGCAGCTGCACCTTTTTGTTCTCATCGAACCGCACTGCCTGCTTCACGGCATAGGTACCAGCTGCGTTCCCGATCTTGCACAGCGCCCACGCTGATGCGATACGGCTTTTTTCGTCTGTGGAGTTGCGCAGAACGCGCATCAGGGGAATTGCTGCATCCTTGGCCTCCAACTGGCCGAGTTGATAGATGGCGCTGCGACGCAGCCCATCATTTGGGCTCTGGAGAGCCACGAGAAAATTCGCGACTGCCGCATCATACTTGGCATCCCCAAGTTCTTTCTTAATGTCCTGTGCACTCGCTTGGGAGACGAATGCTACCATCACGGCGACGAACAACATTGCTAGAGTTTTCATGACATCCTCCCTGAGATAAGTGGTGACTTGAAACTTGGATTTGAATCTGGGTTATTCGATTATGTTACTTGCTTTGCATCATACGGCTGTCGTGGTATCATTCAACTTGCGGGCCAGGCTGCAAAGCCTGTTTTTGGATTGGTTTTGAGGGGGGAAGGTGAAAGGCGTTCGTTTCCGAACGAATTCCAGTTCGAATCCGAACAGAAGACAGTAGGGAAATGGGCCTGGAGAGCCCTCAGAAGTGGTCTTGTGAAGAAGAAATTGAGTGTGATCAGGTGGAGCTAGCGAAGATCGTACTTCTCGATGCGACGAAGCAGGGCGTTGCGGTGCACTCCCAGAATTCGTGCTGCCTCTGCAGCATTGCCTTGCGATTCCTGGAGCGCAAGATCAATCAGATCTCGTTCAACGCAATCGAGCAAATTTGTATCTTCACTGTGGGACTTTAGTAGCGTGAGAAGAAAGCTGCGAGTATCAACCGAAGTGCTGGCCGTTGCTCCCATGGTGGTTTCGTGCAGAATGGCCGGCGTGATTTCAGAAGAAACCGCAAAAATCGAAACTCGTTCGATCGCATTCCGAAGCTCGCGCACGTTCCCCCTCCACTCCAACGCTGAGAGGACCTGCAGCGCAGCGTCATCAAATTTCTTCGTGCCGCCGGAAAACTCCTCAAGAAATGCCTTCGCCAACACAGGGATATCCTCGCGACGCTCGCGAAGGGTGGGCAACATGATTGGGATGACATTCAGGCGATGGAACAGATCCTCCCGGAACTCGTTCTTGCTGATCGCTTCGCGAAAGTCCTTGTTTGTCGCCGCGATGACGCGGACATCCACCCGATGTTCCTCCGAGGAGCCAACCCGACAGAAGGATCGTTCTTCCAGAACCCTCAGCAATTTCGGTTGAAGATCCAACGGCATCGCAGAGATTTCGTCAAGGAACAACGTCCCGCCATCAGACTGCTCGAATTTTCCTTTCATCGTGGCCGTTGCTCCGGTGAAAGAGCCCTTTTCATGTCCAAAAAGCTCCGACTCGAACAATGTCGACGGGATGGCAGCACAATTCACAGCAACGAAAGGCTTTTCAGCCCGGGGGCTATGGATGTGAATTGCTCTCGCAGCAACTTCCTTGCCCGTACCGGTTTCACCAATCAAGAGAACGCCAGCCTTCGACGGTCCAGCCACAACGATCTTGTTGCGCACCTCTTCCATCAGTTTGCTTACCCCAAGCAGTGACCCGACACCTCGTGCCTGGAGCAGCGAAGCCTTAAGCCGCTGGTTATCTGCAAATACCGCCTCCTGGACCTTGGCCCTCCGGATAAACTGGGCTGCGAGAACTGCGATAGTGCTGACGATCCTGACATGCTCCTCAGAAAAATGCGCTCCACCACGGGAGTTGACGAGGTGAACCATTCCGAACGGTTTGCCTTCCTCCAGCAATGGAACGGCCATCGATGCGCCAAGCTGGCGGATCTGCTCTGAGGGATTGCGAAAGTTCAATTCCTTGAGCACATCATCCGTGAGAAAAGGTGTCTTGTGCACCCCCACCCAACCTGCGACAAGAGAATTCACTACATGATCGATACCACGCTGCTCCTGTTGCGCGTTTCGAACGACGGTTCGAGCGGATTCACCCACCGATGTGCTGAACAGCAAGATCGCGCCGCGATCTGCCCGACAGAGCTTTATGCAGCAATCGACGATCGTCTCCAGGGTCTGGTAGACGTTGACCATCGAGCTGAGCGACTCAGCAAGTTTCTGGATCTCCTCAAGCTCATCGATTCGTCGCTTGAGAGTTGAGACTTCGTTGTTCACGGTTTGTCTCCTGCTATTCTGAGGTGACCATCATCGCGAAACGGCTAAGCCTCACTTACCGAGTGTGTAGAGTTTGAGGCCAATAGCATCTGGTGGATTGTTTCATCGATGTATCAGTTCATTCGTTCCCTGTCTCGATGACTCACTCACTCAACAATCTTGTTCTTTTTGAGAAACTCCTTGATGGCGGCATAGATCTTTGTCATTTCCTCTTTCGTGAATCCACCGTGCTTGCCGCCCGGGATCGTCAACAACTGATTCGGCACTCCGGCTTTGGTCAGGCCTTCGTGAAGCCTGACCGCATGGTTGTATGGCACAAGCTGATCTTTGTCCCCGTGGACGGTGAAGATCGGCGGCAAC
>QYQB01000304.1 GCA_007280275.1 bacterium
TCATCAGAGACGTATAGGTCGAGCCGTCGGGTGGGACAGGAAACATTCCCGTGGCCCACATGAAGATAGCTGCCGCGATCGCCACAACCATGAACACAAGGGCTACTATCAATAGCCAGAACATCAGGGTGTAAAGTTTCCGAAGAGAGCTGAGGGCGCTCATCAGATGCGGAATGTCGTGCCCTCGGGTGTCAACAACAAGCTTGAAGGAGTTGGCTGCGTTGATCGTCCAGATACCGATGAGGAGCTGCGGCGTGAGCAGGATGATATAGAGTACTCCGATCAGCGGCGCGAAGAACAGTGCGACGAGTCCGGCAATCCCGATGAGGACGCTGGCGACAACGTAAAAGATCCCAACAAATGTCATCCTCCTAGACAGGACGCGAATACTTTCGTTTTGCTTTGTCGTGAATTCATATCCGACGGGCTGGGATTCCGGCTGAGTCTGAGGTTGTCCTTGCCGAGGAGGTTGAGAAGGGGCTTGAGGGTCAATTTCAGAGGGCTGAGTCACGAACGTGCCTCCATGTTGTTATCTGCTCGCAGGCAGAGGGATCTTGCCCCCGGCACAGTATCGCTGTTCCGGTGAGTCGGATGTGACCGAGTTACAGCGCCATAGGTGTCTTGTGAGAGAGCTTTTCGTGCTCGCTGCGCAAAACGATGTGTTTCGAATCGATAGCCCGATCAATTGCCAGGATGCCGCTCAGGTGGTCGATCTCGTGTTGGAGCAGTTCTGAGAGAGCACCTCGTGCGCGCAGCTTCTTCCGTTTACCCTGCTCGTCCAGGAATTCAACTTCGATTGAGTAGTTTCTCTGTACATGGGCGAGGAGATCAGGGAAGGAGAAACAATCATCCCACAGATGGAATTTCTTCCTGCTTCTCCTTACGATCTTCGGATTGATCAGCGGGCCGGTATACTCGTAGTCAATGAAGATAATCTTCTGCGAGGACCCAATTTGCGGTGCCGCGATGCCGCGGCCGAAACCCTTCTGCAACCGGAACTGGGCCAGAGTATCACGCAAATCCTCAATGATAGATCGGGTGTCATCGGTCTGAGTCGATTTCACGGGGGTGCATTGCTGGCGGAGCATTGGATTGCCGAGGAGAAGAATCTCTCGTGCGGGCATGGGTCCTCCTGAGGTGATGAGGCAATGTACTCAAAACGCGATGGCGATGCAATGTGGGTTGGAGGAAAGGTGTTCTCTCTGCCAGCCCTGCAACCAGTTCAAGCAACAGCCGGCGTTTTTTTGGTTTTCAACGCTGAGTCGTCCCGCCCAAGGCGGGCGGCATACACTGCGAACGCAGAGAAACGCGGAGGATGACTCTGTAAACTCTGCGGTCCTCAGCGCACTCCGCGTCTCTGCGATGAGAACAATTACAGCCAGAAAACGAAGCAGGTCCTTGGTCTCGATGCTAGGCGGCGAATCCTGCAACTCTGTGCACTCTTCCGAGTTTCTGTCCGAGGAATCGTTCTCCTACTTCGGTGAACCTGTGCGGGACGTCGCTGACGTTGAACTGCAGGTTCGGCTTCAGCTTGCTTGCGTTGCGCATGTTCTTTTCGTCGAGCAGGCGCTTCACGGCTACTGCGGTGGCTTCTCCTGAATCGATGAGGGTAACAGACTGATGAAGTACTTTACCGATGATGGTAGCCAAGAGCGGGTAGTGAGTGCACCCCAGAATAAGTGTGTCGATTTTCTCAAGCGTGAGCGGGAACAAATACTCCTTCGCTATCAACTCAGTGGCCTTGTGATCTGTCCAACCTTCTTCTGCCAGCGGGACAAACAACGGACACGCCTGGCTGAACGCTTGAATGCCCGGTTCAATTTGCCGCAACGCGTTCACATATGCATTGCTGTTGACGGTCCCGATCGTGCCGATAATCCCGACACGTTTCCTGGTCGTTGCCCGGGCGGCCGCTTCAGCGCCCGGCTGAATCACACCGACAACCGGAACCTTGGCTCGTTTTTGGACAACATCCAGGGCCACGGCGGAGACGGTGTTGCAGGCGATCACGATCATCTTGACGTCGTGCTCGAGAAGCACGTCAGTATCCTGTGCCGCGTACTCGCGCACAACCTGGGACGATTTCGGACCATACGGCACCCGAGCTGTATCGCCAAAGTACACGATGTTCTCGTGCGGAAGATGATGGGTGAGTGCCCGGACGACAGTCAGTCCGCCAATGCCGGAATCAAACACCCCAATAGGTCTGGAATTACTCATACTGATGCCACTTCCAAATGGTAGTATTGCGGCTTCGTTAGTTATTGGTTCTCAACGCGGAGTCGCAGAGGCCGCGAAGGAACGCAGAGGTATTGATAACTTCCCTCTGCGGTTCTCCCCGCCAGACCAAGTCGTTCGGGCGGGCCGCATGGCGGGCTGGTGCGCTCTCCGCGTCTCCGCGATAGAAACTACAAGATGATCTATCAGAGATGGCACTGGCTCCTGCCCGATGATCATTTCATCACCAGTTCAGATTCAGTCAAATCGTTGATGACCTTCAAGATCTCAGAACGAACATATGACCGCCGCTCGACGTCGTCGACTTTCTTTCCGCTCAAATCAAGGATGTAGAATGAGTCGACAATCCCATCGATCCGCGTCGCGATCTTGGCGAACGAAATATTCAAACCGAGCATCGACATGGTGCCGGTAATCCTGTACAGGAATCCCAGCATGTCCGGAGCATAGACGTCGATGATCGTATACCGGGAATGACTTTCAAATTCGACATCGATCCGGGTATTCGGATTGGCGATCCTGCTGCGCCGCTTCCATTTCATCTTATGACGGCTCAGCAGTTTTTCGATGTCTGCACTATCCTCAAAAACGTGATTGAGCTCCTGGTGAATTTTGTCGCATTGACGGGTACTGAGGGCTTCCTTTGAGACGAAGTCGGCCACACGGAACCGGTCGATGATCATCCCGTCATTGCGTGTAAAGATCTGAGCATCGAGGATGTTCGCATCATTGGCGGATAAGACGCCGCAGAATCGCGAGAGAGCAAAGGGAGCATCGCGTGCAATGATGGTCACCTCGGTATAGTCTTCCTTTTTCCCAAAGATCGTGCTCACCGTTTCGTCTGTCCCGATTCGGTGAATATGTTCAGCGATCTCCGCGGCATCGAATGTCGAGAGATAGGCAGGACTTTCGACGGCGTCGAGGTGGTCGCGGGCCTGGTCTTCGGGTACCGTTGACGCAAGTTCGCTCACCAGCTCATGGACGGCCGTCTGATGCCTGTCTGCTTCTGCCAGCACATATTCGTCCCTCGTGAGGTTTCGCTCGAGAATGTCACGTGAGCGCTGATAGAGCTCGTACAGCAACATCGCTTTCCAATCGGTCCAAACGTTTTTGTTGACGGCGCTCAGATCTGCGTACGTGAGGAGGTAGAGCAAGTCGAGCTGCTGAGCTCCCTTTATTTTCGAGGCGAAGTCGACAATAGTCTGTGGATCACTCAGGTTTCGGCGAAAAGCGACCTGTTCCATCAACAAGTGATTGCGTACGAGAAAGAGCACATCGTCCACGACGTCGCTGTACCGGAGTCGATTGAGTATGGTGCGGCTGACATCGACACCGATGATCTCGTGATCGCCAATTCTGATGGGCTTGGCGACATCGTGGAAGAGAGCTGCGAGGTACAGTATCTCGCGCCTCGGGAGCGTACGAAAAATCTCGCCGAAGGTTGACGGGTGTCCGTTGAGGGCCTCGGCATTCGCGAGGACGATGAGCGTATGCTCATCCGCGGTATAGAAGTGGTATTGATTGTGCTGAAAAAACGCCACCAGTCCTTTCCATTCGGGGATCCATCGGGGTAGAAGTCCGAGGTCGTTCATTCGTTGAACTGAGTGACCGACACCAGAGGGCTTGCTGAGCAACTCGCGAAAGAGCGATGTTTCTCGTTTGCTATGCAAGAGTCGGTACTTCGTGGCGTTTCGGGCGAGACCATCTTCCAGTTCGTACGAAAAAGGGACGTTGTGCTCAATGCAGAGGAGAAACCCGCGGAGAGCCTCTTCACTGGAGAGCCTCGAAGTCTTGCGGTCGAGATGGAGTCTGTTGTGTTTGATGACAAACGGTGAGTCCAGCCGTCGTGTGACTGTTTGACCAGCTTCACCGAGGTATCGATCGTGCGCCCAGTTTGTCATCCTTCGGGCGAGCTGAGAGACGAGCCGTGCGGCGACGTAATAGTCTTTCATGAATCGCTCGACGCTTGTCCGAGTCGCTGAATCACGATACTTCAGCGCCTTGGCAACCTGTCGCTGAAGATTGAATTCGAGAGTATCATGCAGCGCCTGAGCCTGCAGGTGCATTTCGTTTCTGGTCCGTAGCAGGAAGTCGAGGCCGTGACGGGCTTCGTGAAGGAAGCGGGTGCCGAAATGTTTCCGGAGCAACGGGCCGCGTAGCATCTCCGTGAGGGCCGTCTGATTCGGGTCGGGACGCAAAGACAGTCTTGCCAGTCCAGTCCCGCGTCCAAGCCACATCACCGAGTGCAGATCCCTTAGACTTCCGGCGCTGTTCTTGACGTTGGGCTCCAGCAGTTTTGTCGAGTGACCGTACTTCCGATGGCGGAGTTCAATTGCCACAATAAGGTTCCGGACATACTGCGGGCAATCCAGTGACCCGATTTGACGTTGGAGGCGCGCGTGCAGCGCGGAAAAGGCCGAACGACTGCCGCAGATAAATCGGGATTCCAGGAGTGAATGCCAGATCTCGAAGTCTGAATCGGAAGAATCGATACATTCCTGGACCGTCCGGAAACTGTGGCCGATGTCAAGGCCGAAATTCAGCAGCCCATGAAGGAGGTCTCCGGCGAGCGGGGCGGCGTCAGGTTTGTGAGACTCATCCTCGATAAGGAACATGATGTCCACATCGGAGGAAAAGCAGAGTTCTCTTCGACCGTAACCGCCTAGTGCGACAACCGCGACAAGCTTCTTCCTGGGATCTGACAGAGAGTGGTAGACAGCGTTGATGAGAGAGTCGATGCGCTTCGTCAGAGCGAGCGCTACCCGCACTCCCCCTGCGCCGCGGCGATGAAGCGTGATGATCGATTCAAATTGCAGAGCGAGATCTTGTTTGGTCGGAATGGGGACGCCCATGTGGCCTTGCTGGTTCGACTGAACAGGTTGTGCACAAAATATACTGAAAGCAGCGCTGGTTTCAAAACAGAGAATGGCACCTCGCACTGTGTTTCCCCAGCCCCACGCAAGGCAACCATGGTTCAAGGAACCATGAACCTGTTCATTCCCTTGCCGACTGCGAATACCTTCTGTTGCCCACGATGCTCGATCTTCAGTATGAAGGCCCCGTCTGAATCGACCGTGATCGTTACGCCGCCGTTCCCTTCTAACGGTTGAGCAACCAGAGTTACAACGCGGCTGTTGAACCGGTACTGCGTGCACCCGACCCGCCGTGTGGACTCAATTCTCCATGTGAGTTCATTCCGTGCAGCGTTCGGTTTAAGTCCGACGCCATACTCCAGGAAGTAGAGAATCGGTCCAATACCGCTCCATCCTACAAAATCTTTCGCGACAAGTGAACTATCTGTGTTCCGTCCCGGCTCCTTCGAATCGGGGGCATAGTTCTCCCAAATTGTTCCCGTCCTCTCAAATACACCGGCAACAACCTGCAGGTGCTTCAGAGCGATCGTGCGGGCCAGATCATTGTATCCATAGTTTTCCAATCCCCGAATCACCATCGTGTTTGTCGGTGCCCAAACGGCGCCTCGCCAGTACCCTCCTGTGGAATAGTATCCCGGCTCGTTCGCGGCGCACGTCGGCACAGGGTGAAGTCTGCCAAACGTCTGCGGGCTCTGGAGTTCGTTTGCCAAAAAACCGGCCTGTTCCGGCGTCGCAACTCGAGCCAGGAGAGCCCAAAAGGCCGCGATGGTTCTGACGTACACACGCCCGCCATCCAGCGTCAGGTCGTAGTAGAATCTGTCCTTCTGATCCCACATCAGTTTGTTGATGCGGATTGTGAGCTCGTCTGCTTCTGTCGTGAATGTCTTTGCGTCCTGTTGCCTGCCC
The DNA here is from genome assembly GCA_007280275.1 of bacterium. Lineage (GTDB taxonomy): Bacteria > Bacteroidota > Ignavibacteria > UBA10030 > UBA10030 > UBA9647. The sequence continues at coordinate 6,018 of QYQB01000304.1, forward strand.
AGGAGCTGTGCAATTTCCGCAAGATTCCTGGCGAAGAGAACCATTTCAGAAGAGATATCGATGCCAGTCCCTCCCTGGTTCAGGGAGGGATTGCGCGGAGAATTGTCCATGCTTGCCCAGTCGGTGATGTAAAGCCCGTTCCCCTGTCGGAGGTACGTTTGAAAAGCGCGGTAGAAACGAACAAGGGGTTCCCAAACAAGCCGGAGGCGAGCGGCATCACCCGTCATGTGATAACTCTCCAACTCGGCCCATGCCAGGATAGGATGGTTTGTTGCATCGAGCGTAAGGTGGGGATTCGGCGTTGGTGCGGTTCGGTCTCTGTAGAGTACCGGTGTTTGTCGTGCCGGAGGAAATATCCATCCCCACCGACTGAAGAGCGTGCTGTCTTCGGCGTTTACCCAGTAGACGAAGTCGAGACCGCTGCTCCTTTGTATCTCTCTGCAGATTTCTCCGGTAGGATGCTGCTTGATGTAAAAGTTGTCCAGAGAAGCGATGCCTGGCACCAGCGGGTGGGCAACGGTACAGAACATAGTCATGAACGCGGTGTCCCAGAGGAAGATGTTGTCATTGAACGCTGCGTCGATGAAGTGTGAGACAAATCCGCTGTTGGCTGCAGGCTCGTGGAAATTCCTGAACGCTAACTCCCAGGCCTTCCAATAGAGCTTCACCAGGAGCTGGTTCTCATCGAAAATCGGGGAGGGGAGTTGTTGCCGTGTCTCCTCGAACTTGGGCAGCTGAGCGGGGGCATAGCTCTTCTTCTCGAAGTATTTCCCCCGTTCCGCCTGGCGGGGATCGTGAGAGCCGCGGTCTTGCGCCATCATCAGTGAGCCTGCGATAGCGAGCAAAAGGACCGAGAGAGAGAATCTGCCGGGGCTGTGGTATTGTCTCATAATCAAACCATTGCGAGAAAGGGGAGTGGGATGGATCGCCTAATATAGTCAGCTTTGTGGCTGCAGTCCATTCCCCCTTGCGCTGGCGTTGCTCGCATTCATCGAGAGCCTTCGCATGGGGAGGATTTCAAAGCTTCGTGGCCACAACGGCAACCGCCTTCGCTGTCGCCAGGACCCCACCCAGGCCGTCGATGGATTCGACAAAAACCACGTACGGCCCGATGCGTACACGCTGCTTCAAGTTGTCGAGTCCATCCCAAACCACCTCACCCTGAGGTCCGCTGAGCTCACCATTGGCGAGCATCCGCAGCAATCTTCCCCTGATGTCGAAGATCGAAATGCGGATGAGCGATGTCGTGAGCGGAAGGTTGAAACGAATGATGCAGAAGTCTTCAAATCCATCACCATCAGGAGAAAAGGGATTCGGATGAATCGAGATTGAGGCATTGGACGGCAGACTGGTTGTGTAGATGCCATTCGATTTGCCGGGCGTGCCGCCCGATGCCGCCGGTGACGTACTCCAATTCCGACGGTCATTTGAACCGATCTCGGGATTGACGCGCTCAAGTGATCGTCCTTTGGCCTCGGCGAAGTCGGGGTGATGCCAGGCAGAAGAGTACGACACGCTGTCGATCGCTTTTCCCCGGGCGTCACGCAGGATCACGTCGTCCCCATCATTGTTCAGTCCGAAGCCGTTTGAGCGATTCAGAATGAAGAGATGAACTCCGGGAATCGGCGACGCCAGATATGAAAACTGGGATAGGATCGTGGAATCTGCTGCGACGAGGACAAATTGCTGCGGTTGGATGACGACAGATCCACTGGTGATGGTGAATGTATTGGACCCGCTTGCGGTTGGACGGTCTGAGAATTTCCAGCGTGCAATTTCGACGGGCGATGATCCCCTGTGAAAAAACTCTATCCATTCGTTCTGGCCAAGAAGGGGATCACACATGATTTCGTTTATGACAAGCGCTCTCGGCTCTGTGACGGGGGTTTCGGCAACTGCAGTGATTGAGAAATCGTCCAGACGAAAGGTCCCGGTTGTGCCTCCGGCCGGTGCTGCGATCAGTCGCCATCGGATTCGGACGCGTGCTTGATTTGAACATGACGGTGGCAGCTGAAGTGAAGTCAGGACGTAGCTCGAAGTCCCGGGGTTGCGAATGGTGTCACTGAGGGCGAGGGAGAATGTCGTGCCGTCATCGAGTGACGCTTCGACGAGCAGCGCCGCAGTGTGAGAGCTGGAGCGGGCGCTGTAGAACTCCAGTCTCTCGGGTTTGCTGTCCGTGAAGTCAATGGCGGGAGAGACGAGTGATTGCGAGACGGTCGCGTTTGTGGAAAGAATGGTATTCGGGGGCGAATGGACATTCGATGTCGTCGAGACGAAATCGCCGGGACCAGAACGATTCGACGTCGCGATCCATCCGCGTGGCAGCAACGGAACTGAAACTGAATCGAAGGACTCAACGTACAGAGGGACTACCTCTTGTGCGTCTGCAAGGGATGCGATGAGGGGCCAGACGATGAGAAGTCTTTTCATGGTTCGGCAAAATGCTGCGGGGTTTTTAGAACGAGGGGGCGACGAACTAATGCGTCGCCCCCGGAGAAAAGCGGCGTTAGCGGACGGGCAAGTCTATTCGGGTTTTGCCCGCATTGTGTCCCAAAGCATATAGACCAGCAGCAGGAAGAACATCACATAGGCGAGAATGTGAGCCGACGAAGTCTCCTGCCAGGCCGTGTTGAGCCAATTGAGGCCGCTGAATCGGAGGAATGCGCCAAAGACTCCAAACAACGATCCTCCAGCAAGAAAACCGGAGGCGATGAGGGTTCCGCGGGAGAACCGCGCGTTGTTCACTTTCTCGTCCTTGCTGCGGCTTGTGACGAACCATGAAACCAGCCCGCCGATCAGTAAGGGCGTGTTCAACTCAAGCGGAAGATACAAGCCCAAAGCGAACGCCAGCGGCGGTATCTTCAACACGACGCACAAGAGCGCGATAATGGCCCCTACGAAGTAGAGAATCCAGGGGACAGGGGCATTCGACATCAACGGCTGGATGACAGCTGCCATAGCGTTTGCTTGCGGTGCAGCGAGGGCATTGGGTCCTTTGAATCCATCCGTCTGATTGAGAACCATGATCACGAGACCAACCGTAGCCGCCGAGAGGAGGGAACCGAGGAATTTCCAGTTCTCCTGCTTCTTGGGTGTCGATCCAAGCCAGTAGCCGATCTTCAGGTCCGTGATGAACGAGCCGGCAACAGAGAGAGCTGTGCAAACTACGCCGCCGATGATCAATGCGCTGACCATACCATCAGAGCCTGTTAATCCGATCTGCGTCAGCACGAGAGAGGCAAGAATCAGCGTCATCAGCGTCATGCCGGAGACCGGATTCGTTCCGACGATGGCGATGGCGTTCGCGGCGACGGTGGTGAAGAGGAACGAGATGACGACGACGACCAGAAGTGCCACAATGGACTGCAGCAGGGTCGGCACAACGCCAAGATAGAAGAACACAAAGAGAGCGAGCGTTGTCAGAAGGATCAGGAGAACGATGTGGAGCATTCGCATATCTGTCTGCCAGCGCACCTCGGCGGTGGCATCAACTTTCTTCGCCTGGAAGATCTCGCGGTACGCAAGTGAGAATGCGCCGCCGATAATCTTCGATGACCGGATGATGCCGATGATCCCCCCCATCGCAATTCCCCCGATGCCGATGTGTCGCACGTAGGTTCGGAAGATTTCTTCTGCGCTCATATCGGCGATGAGCTTCGTCGCCGTCGCGCCGAGCGGTACTCCGAGATGGTGGCCTATCTCGTAGAACATCGGTACAAAAACAAACCACGAGAGAAACGACCCCGCACAGATGATGGCGGAATACTTCAGACCGATAATATATCCCAACCCCACAACGATCGAGAGAATGTTCAGGCGAAAAACGACCCTGATCCTGTCCGCGATGTCTGCGCCGAAGCCGACGACTCGTGACGTAACGACCTCGGACCACCACCCGAGCGACGTGACCATGAAATCATAGACACCTCCGATCAAGCCGCTCACGACGAGCACCAATGCTTGTTTTCCCCCTCGTTCGCCGGCCATCAGGATTTCCGTTGTGGCGGTCGCTTCGGGGAAGGGGAGCTTTCCATGCATGTCCTTCACGAAGTACTTACGGAGCGGGATCAGGAACAGGATTCCCAGGAAGGCACCGAACGTGGCTGCGAGAAAAAGCCGGAAGAAGCTCGTGGGGAGGTCAAGGATATAGAGTGCCGGAATAGTGAAAATTGATCCTGCCACGACGGCGCCGGATGTCGAGCCGATGGATTGAATGATCACATTCTGACCGAGCGCCCCTTTGCGTCGCGAGAGCGCGGAAATTCCAACGGCCAGGATCGCAATCGGGATGGCGGCTTCCATCACCTGGCCGATTTTCAATCCCGAGTATGCAGCAGCAGCGGAAAAAAGGATTGCCATTGCAAGTCCGAGCCCGACTGAGTAGGGCGTTACCTCCGGAACGGCGGCACCAGGATCCATGACAGGTCGATAGACTTCGCCCTCTTTCAACTCTTTGTAGGCGTTTTCCGGGAGAACCCGTGGCGCTGATTGTTGTTCCATAGAACCAGTCCTTTTCGTTACTGAACGGTGCGGAAGGGATGAGGAGTTTGATGTTGAGAGTTTCAGGTTTTGAGTTTCAAGAGTGCAAGAGCAGGTTGCCCGTCTGCCTGGACGCGAGGTTGTCCTTTAAGCCATATTTGTCATTTCGAAGGAGCGCCCGCCTGACCGACGTAGTCGGGCAGGAAGCGACTGAGAAATCTGAATAA
>QYQB01000134.1 GCA_007280275.1 bacterium
TACTCTGTTAGCGGCCCAACCAAGGAATGGCGCAAGGCGTCGAAAGTAAACGTCAACGGTACCACCGTCACGGGAATCAAGATCTATGTTGTGCCGATGCTCCGGACATCCACCGGTTATTCAGCGATCCGAGGCAGTGTTCAGTCGGCTACGCGGCCGTCGAACTCGCTTGGAAAGCTGGGCGCAACGGTAGGCATCGAAGGATCGTTGGTCTACGCGGTCGAAAGCACGTCTGGACAGGTAGCGGGTTATGGCGTGACGAATACCGATGGATCGTTCACTGTCGCCGAGCTGGCGCCCGGTACCTACATTGTGACGGTCGACAAGCTGGACTATTCATCAAGCTCGATAACGGCAAGCCCCACATATGATGCAACCACGGGTGCTGCCGTCTCGCCAACGGTCTCCTTGAACATCGACGCCGTCTTGGTTACAGAGGCAGCTCAGGAGCCGCTTGTTCCGGCAAACTATCTCCTTGAACAAAACTACCCGAATCCGTTTAATCCATCGACGCAGATTCTCTTCGGTCTCCCGCAACTTGAGAAGGTGTCATTGACCATCTATAATGTGTTGGGTCAGAAACTCGCCACGCTCGTCGACGGGATTCTTACGGAGGGAACGCACGTCGTGACTTGGAACGGTCGGGATAGCCGGGGCCTCCAGCTTCCTTCCGGAGTCTACTTCTACTTATTGAAGACGTCGAACTTCACTGCAACGAAGAGGATGATTCTCATGAAATAGTATCATAACCCGAGCATTCTCTCTGGAAAGGGTATTTGTCTGAGAAGGCAGATACCCTTTTCCATTGCTGGCGGGTGGCCTGTGTTTTGAGGTTTATTTCAAGGCGAATTTTTCTTAGCTTGCCTTCCGTATGGACAACCCGAAGTCAAAAATTGTTATCGGGGTCGACCTCGGTGGTACTACGATCAAAGCTGGCCTCGTCTCTGCCGATGGATCGATCCTGTACAACAACAAATTCCCCACGCACGCCGGCAAAGGCCCGGCAACGGTTATCCAGCAGATTCGCGCCGCTGTCCAGGACGCTTTGAAGCACACCGACGGTGCACAGGTCGGGGGCATCGGCATTGGTTCTCCGGGCGTCGTCGATGACGAAGGCGTTGTCAAGGCCCCTCCCAATTTTGTCGATTGGGATGAAGTGCCCCTGAAAAGCGAACTCAGCAAGCTCTTTCCGGCAGTCTCCATCGGTGTCGAAAATGATGCGAATGCCGCAGCGATTGCAGAATCGAAATTCGGCGCCGGTGTCCAGTACCCAAATTTCCTCTTCGTTATCTGGGGAACGGGGGTTGGCGGTGGGATCATTCTGAACCACAAGATCTTCCGCGGCCCGACTGGCGGTGCCGGCGAAATCGGCCACGTTTCGATCGATTACAGCGGACCGCAATGTAATTGCGGCAACGTGGGATGTGTTGAGGCATATGTTGGTCAGCGATATCTCTCGCAACGGACGGCGCAACGCCTCCAGGCCCACCCCGACTCGAGAATTCTCCAGCTGGTTGGAGGTGACTTTTCGAAGATCGAACCCGTCTATATCTCACAAGCCGCAAACGAAGGAGACACACTTGCTCGTGAGATCCTCGTTGAAGCAGGACAACTGCTTGGTGTCGCGCTTGCGGGAGTTATGAATATTATGGATTTGCGGGTGAGCATCATCGGGGGTGGAATCTCGGCGTCAGGCGGCTTCGTCATGCAGGCTGTGCAAGACTCTGTCGTGCAGCACGTCCTCAGACCGCTTCGAAAGGACATCCGGGTACTTCCTGCCCAACTCGGCAACGATGCCGGGCTCCTCGGTGCTGCCGGTCTGGTGATGTGAGGTGGGGTTCCCGGGATGAAACTCCCAACCGTACAAATACTTCCTTTCCTGTTCCTTCTCGCGTGCCTTATTCCTTTCAAGACGCTGACTGCCCAGAGTGTTTTGGTTGCTGAGCGGGATACAACCCGCGCGACGTCCCGGGAGCGTGACAGCCTCGCATCGACGACATCCGGGGTTGATACGGTCGTGACATACCTCGCGAAGGATTCGATCGTCTATTCCATGAGCACGCGGCTCATGAACCTGTACGGCAAGAGCGAACTCAGATACCAGGCAATCGGCCTCAAAGCGGAGCGGGTCGATGTCAATTGGGACACGTCCACACTGAACGCTCAGGGCATCCCGGACACATCCAGCAAGACTGGAAAGAAAGTGATTGGCGCCCCCGTTCTTGTGGACGGAGGGGAGACATACAACGGATCGCGGATTGGCTACAACTTCCGGACTCAAAAGGGAAAGATCAGCGTTGGCGACACCGAAATTGAGCAGGGATACTATCACGGCGAGGAAATCAAAAAAGTGGAGCGCGACGTCCTCTACGTCGCCGGCGGACGTTACACAACATGTGACGCTGAGCATCCGCACTACTATTTCTACAGCCCCAGAATGAAGGTTACCCTGCGAAACCAGGTGGTCGCAGAGCCGGTATATTTCTACATCGCAGATATCCCGATCTTTGCACTGCCGTTCGGGGTTTTTCCGAATGAATCCGGAAGGCGGTCAGGAATTATTGCGCCGGCATACGGATCCGATTCCCGCCGGGGACACTACCTCAGTCACTTCGGCTACTATTGGGCAATCAACGATTACCTGGATCTCTCATCGACATTCGATTGGTTTGCGCGGGGCGGGTGGTTGAACCGGTCGATGTTCCGCTACGCGCTCCGGTATGATTTCACGGGATCCGTTTCCGTGAATTTCACAAATCTTCACAGCGGGGAAGAAGGCGATCCCGGTCGCTCGGAACAACGGGATTACAACATTCAGATCAATCATAACCAGCAGATCGATCCTACCGCAAGGCTCGATGTCAACTTCTCGTTTTCGTCAGGCAGTTTCTTCCGGAATGTGAGTTCGAACCTCGATGAGATCTTGCGGCAAAACATCGTGTCGAACGCCACTCTCTCGAAGACGTGGGATGAAGGCAACCGAAGCCTGACCCTGAACGTCTATCGTGATCAGAATCTTTCCACCAAAGACGTCGAAGAGCGACTCCCCTCCTTTTCGTTCAACCAGGGGCAGTTCTTTCCGTTCAGAGGATCATCGAAATCCCGGGGGTCTGCGAGTGACGCGGGCACAGAGTACGGCTGGTATGAGATGATCGGGGTGAGTTACAACGCACAAGGTCAGCTGAACCGGTCGAAGCATTTCTTGACCGTGGATGGTGCCACCGTCGAACAAAACGACGCGCGCGGAGGCATCAACCATCAAATCAATATCACCGCTTCTCCGAAGGCGGGGCACGTCTCGATCTCACCCTTCATCAGCTACAATGAGAAATGGTATGGTAAAAGTGTTGAGGAGGGATTTGAAAGGAGGGATGGTCGTGATACATTAGTTGTACGTGACGTCAACGGGTTCAGAGCTGTCAGAACGTTCTCGACCGGACTTTCCGCCTCCACACGTTTTTTCGGGATTGTGCAGCCACAGGTGTTTGGAATCACGGCGATTCGGCATACCGTCACACCGAGCCTGTCGCTTAGCTATCAGCCGGATTTCTCAGATTCCCGGTTCGGGTATTTTGGAACATATGTCGATACCACCGGGCGGACGGTTCGCTACAGCAAGTTTGATCGCGAGGTCTATGGTGGTGCAACGGGCGGGCGGCAGGAGAACGTGAATCTGAGTGTCGGGAACCTGTTTGAGATGAAACTTCGCTCGACCGACACGTCGCAGCAGGAACAGAAAATTCAGCTGATGAACATCGGTGCGAGCCTTTCCTACAATCTTGCCGCCGACAGTCTGCGTTTATCCCAATTGAACCTCTCATATCGAACCGACATTGGGAGTCTCCTGAGCCTCAGTGCCAGCACATCCCACGATTTCTACGTGTTTGACCCCGCTTCCAAGACACGCATAAACAAGTTCCTGTGGTCGACAGGGAAGTATTGGCCCGATTTGACGAGCGTGTCGTTCTCGGCATCGACTTCTTTGAGCGGGGAAAAGAGTCAGCCTTCCTCGTCCGCGGGCGCCCCACCCAACGTTGTCCGGGAGCAAGAGCGTGCCTCCGGGCAGATCGCGCAACCGGTGCAACCCCGAACCTATTCGGGCCTGTTCGAGCCCGAGTCGCCGGATTTCAGCATCCCATGGAACCTCACGCTCAGCTATACCTTTTCGCAGAGCCAGTCAAACCCGAGCGTAAAGTCTCGCAGCTCTTCGGCCAACGCAAGCCTGTCCTTTAGTCTTACGGAGAAGTGGAAGATCACGGGGAGTGGGAGCTATGACTTCGTGCAAAAGGAGTTCGCAGCGCCGAATGTGACAGTCTACCGGGATCTCCATTGCTGGGAGATGAATTTCACCTGGTTCCCGATCGGTTTCTATCGCGGGTACAGGCTTGAACTCCGCATCAAGGCGCCACAGCTGCAGGATTTGAAAGTGACAAAGCAGGGAAGCGCGAGAGGGACGTATTACTAGAAAAGAAAGTGAGTGGTTAATTGGTTAATTGACCGTTCACCAGTGGCCCAATCACGCTCTTATTTTTTGTATCCGTAGGCGTCAATCGGCTCCAAGCAGCATTCAGCGGCGACCCCCCAAATACTTCTTCAGAGTCTTTGCGAGATCTTCTCCACGTAGGTTGTCATGCATCTCGATTATTTTTCCCTTCGGATCAACAAGAATAGGTTTGGGGAATGCAACCTCGAAGGATAGCGAAACGTCAGGCTGGTCGTTCTCATCCACGACCACATTATGCCAGGGCATCGGCCATTTTCTTGATCGGAATCTACGGACAATGTCGGGAGATTGGTCAAAAGATATGCTCAGCATCTCCAAACCCTTGCTATGATACATCTCGTAAGCTTTGTGGAGGAACTTCAATTCGCCGACACAGGGGCCGCACCACGTGGCCCAGAAATCGATCAGAAGGTACTTTTCTCTGAAGCCCGTCTTGGTGAGCTTGATCGATGGGTCGTCGAGTGAGACAAATGAGAAATCCGGGATGTCAACGCCGGGCTTTATCTTGCCTCTCGGATACCAACTGTCCTTTGCAGCCCTTCCCGCAGGAGTGTCCGGGAAATCGTTGATGAGCCTGTAGAAGAGTCTGAGGTATTCCGCTTGTCGGTGCTCAGTCTTGGCGCTCGTGCATAGAACCAGCATCAACTGAGCACGAAAATTTCGGTTTGGATGTTCCGCTAGAATTCGATCCAGATATTTCTTTCCATTCGTAGCGTAAGTCGGCATTTGTTCTGCCGCGGTGACATGGTAAACCCAGCCTAGAGAAAGCGGAGAAACCTCTTGAAGACGTTTCTTCAAATAGCTCCTGTCAATTCCCTTCCCCGAGATCGTGGCCAATTCCAGGTATTCGATGATCAACTCGTCCCGCAGTATTTGAACGGTCTCGTTCTCAATGCTCCTTCGCAGATCGGCTGCGATGCGTGTCCAATCATATGAGAATTCCTTGAAGCTTTTCCCAGCCTTGAAATGTTCCCTGAACGCGAGATCGTGGCCTTCTTTTACTTTGGCAAATCTATCCTGGAGGTCGGCAAAACTTGCCTGAATGCAGGTCGAGTCAATAAATCTGATCTTCCCAGGCACTTCCGAGCGCTTCAGTTTCGCAGGGTCGAAGGTGATTCTTGCGATGTTGTCCCTTGAGTGGATGACCGAGAAGTACACGCCAAAGTTCCAATACTCGTAGATGTCTGCCATGGTTCCACTGGAAAAAGGAGGGGAGAATTTTGATGGTGATCCTCCGACATTGACGAGTACATAGTTGAGAGAAGGCAACTCCGTTGATATCTCTGCAACATAGGTGCCATCCGATCGTTTGCCCATTTTGTTTCTTGTACCCTTAGCCGAGGGGCGGCCATCGAGTACATTGAAAAAGACTTCCACGTTGTTGAGGTTGTCCAGATATTGCACAGGGCGAAGCTGGGCTTCAACCTGCAGATTCGTCGCACTTTCAACGATAAGTGGTACCTGCATCATCTCGTGTCCTACACCTGTGAATGCAAGATAGAAAGCCCCAGTGGCCTTCGTCGAAAGCCGGAAGTTCCCATCCGAATCGGTCTGAACGCGTTCATAATTTACATCGTGTAACGAAGGGTCAATGTCAAACCGTCCTAACCCGCCGTCGATATGGACATGCGACATAGCCATGGGTCGTCCATCGCATCCTAAGAGATGTCCTGTGATCGTTGTTTGAGATAGTGCTGTGATGGAAAGAGAAATGCAAATGAGAGCAATCAGGAAAGTGGTTTTCACCGAATGCCTCCGGGTCTCAAGAAGACTTTGTGTCTTGAAAAATGCGGGATGCCTTATGGGACGGTGCAATGAAAGGACGGCTCCGCCAGTTAACTATTGAGCCAATGAACCAGTTAACAATTTACGCGGATTTTCTTTCCTCATAGAGGTAAATCGGTTCTTTCGACTTGCCGATCGTGTCCTTGGTGATGACGCACTTCGACACGTTCTGGCGCGA
>QYQB01000252.1 GCA_007280275.1 bacterium
AGACTCGATATGCCGCGGGCAACACTATGCAACGCCGCGGCGATGGACCAGAGCGTGATGGAGAGAACAAAACCGAGCCTCGTGCCGACAATATCGTACAACCTTCCCGACAAGCTATGGCTGATCGCATATGCGATCATGAAGAACGACAAAATTGCTGCATAGTGTTCTTTCGAGAGATCCAGTTCTCTCGAAATATCCGGCCACATGATTGCCAGCGAACTCCGGTCGATGTAGTTGATGACAGTCGCGATTGCTATCAGGACGATAATCCACCACCGAAGCCCGCGCACTTTCTTCATCAGTGATTCCCTTTTCCGAATGTCCGGGTTGCTGAAAGAGCCATGTGCCTATGTGCCTGCCAGGAAGTCTTCGCGGCCGGGTGTAAAGACATCCACAAGTCCGCCGTCTTCCAATGCGACCACACCATGATCAACGTCGGGAGGAACAAAGAAGCAATCCCCCGTTTTCAATATCTTCTTCTCATGACCGATCTGCACCTCAAAGGATCCTCCTTCAACGAACGTGACCTGTCGATGGGGATGTTTGTGAACGGGGCCGATAGATCCCTTCTTGAAGGTCACGCTCACCATCATTAGTTCGGGATCATAGCCGAGGATCTTCCGCTGAACACCTTCGCCAACCGTCTTCCACGCGAGGGATTCGCTTTCTACAAACAGGTTACTGTGCCCCATTGATCCGACCTCATTGAGATTGTTTAGTTTTTCCAAATCTTGTAGTTGCCTTTCCACGAGTAGGTCTTGCCACTCACGGATATAGAATGCTGTGACTCGTTTGATGCTTCTTTGTTGGCAACGGCAAAGATCCAGTGGAGCGAGTCTTTCCCACTGATCTCGACAATCGTGCCGTCTCCCGTCGATGCAAGGACTCTGACATCGTCCACTCTTCCGGTGGCGCCAGAGGATATCTCGTTGACCGGTTCGAAGGTTCCATGCGACTCGATGACTGTGGCAAAAATCGTGGATGCCGCACTCCGCCGAAGCATCATACCCTGATCACCCCGCAGATTGAAGTTGGGATCCCGCGCACCAATACGCGTGAATATCACACGGGTAGAGCTATCGGCAGCACTCGTTATCGAATAGTACCGTTTCCCCGCCAGCCAGGTGAACGACACAGCGCCGTCAGCTTTTCCTTCGGCTTCTTTCCAGAGATGCTGATAACCGCTCGCATCCCCCATCCTCATACGAATCGAGTCGTAGGCTTTGTAAGCAATGTTTGTGTGAATAAACTGGCCCATGTAATAGAGGGGAAGATCATACTGATGTTCTTGCTTCGAATCGATGCGGAACACATCGATGATGATAGGTTTAGGCATCGCGGTATCGCGAACCATTGCCATCGTCCGTTGCATGGAGACGCCTTGATAGACACCTTCGGCCTTGGCGCTCATCACCTGGATGTCCGGATCCGAAGTTGAGAAGAAATGCCTGTCGGCATGATTCTGCTGTGCGACCTTGTAGACGCCGCCGTAATGCGACCGGCCATCGACCGTCACCGTGTTGTGAGCAACGGTCTGCTTTGCCCAGGAATCGTTTTCCGGCAGATACCGTCCGCCATATTTCTGTTCAACGTTGACGAATCTGGCCGAACCGTAGTCCTGGATAATTTCTTTGCCTTGATCATACAAGAGAAAACCCAGCTTGTCAAAATGGCCGTGCCCGAAACCCTGTGCCGTGTACTTCATGACGAGCATGGATTGATCGCGAATGGGCCCCGAGCGGAGTATGCCGATCCCTCCTTCGTCACCAGCAGCGCCGTCGGTATATTCCACGCTCTCGTACCGAAACTCGAATGGTTTGCTGCCTTGCTGCGCTGCGCGGGCAACTGCGAGCCCGGCTCCGTCCAGACTTACCTTTCCCTGCTTCTCCGCGATAGCCAGCAGTCCTTCGTCCCCGCCATAGCGTGCGAACGTGATGTCCGATGCGAGAATCACTTCAGGTGCGAGGACGCTCATGTCTTTCAGAGCATCATTGATGGGAATGAAACAGCCGTTGGTGTCAGTCAGCTGAAGTGCTGAGAGCAACGCCTTCTTCAAAATCTGGCTGCGGTATTCAAAGATCCGGAGCTCTGGCTGATTGTTCTCAATCGCCTGGGCGAACATGAAGAACGGCATGATAGCATAGCGGGCGTAATATGCCCCCTCGGTGTAGTAGCCATCTGGGGAGAAGAGTAAATCCAACTGACGCACGAATCCCGCTTTCTTGTCTTTCCTGGTACCGTAGAGTGCGATCTCAACAAGGTTTCTGTCGTTCAGCGCATAACCGAGCATCCCGACCGCGGCCACCAACCACGTCCCGTGATTGTGGATACGATCAACCGTTGCTGCGTGCTCAACCGTAAAGAACCTTGCCATCGGCCGTAAGAGTTTGCTTTCAATGATCTCCCGATCGGCAGGCGTCAGCCAATCATGGATGCAGTCGTAGGCTTGAGCGGCGTGCACCATCCAGACGGTTTCATTCAGCGTCTGCCAGAAGAGTCTGCCGTATTCAGCCGACGTTGCCATCGGATGTTTCCCGAGCGTGGGGTAGAGCGCCGCATAGTTGAGGAGCATGTCCCGGATGAACCCGGCATAGCGGTTTTCGTTCGTGACCTGAAACAGGATTCCCGCGAGCTGCATCTCTTTGTAGTTTTGCTTGTGCTTCTCGTGAGTGTAACCTCCGGCATCCACAGGCACCGGGACTTCAATTGGACGGGCAAGTGCGCGATGAACTGTTTCCCGGGCTTCACCAAACGCCTGGTCGAAGAACGTGTACTTTCCCAGGTTCTCCCTGATCAATTGCACGTCTGATCCCGACAACAGCAGCCGTGGGCGACTCACCTGGGCTTGAACACCGACGGGGTGTGCAAGTATGAGAAGAAAGGCAAGCATGCTTGTGGCAACCGCCCGCACGAATATTCCCTGCGATTCTTTTATTCGATCCGAATTCACCGTTTCATCTCACACAAAGTAGGTGCCGCCATTAATCTCAATCGATTCCCCATTGACGAATGAGGATCTGGCCGAGGCCAAGAACAACACGAGGTCAGCGACCTCACGGGCCTCCCCTTCACGGCCCAACGGCGTCATCGCTGCGACCTTCTGGCGCACTTCCGGCTTCGTAAATGTGTTATGGAAGCTGGTATTGATCATTCCCGGTGAGATGCAATTGACCCGGATCTTGCGTGGGCCAAGCTCTTTCGCAAGCCCGCGTGTGAATGTCAGCACACCGCCTTTCGCAGTCGCATAGGCGATTGCACCAAATCCTCCACCGTCACGTGCTGCCTGCGACGAGAAGTTCACAATGGCGCCCCCATCGGGCATGTGCGGAAGTACCGCTTTCGTCACGAGAAAAGCGCTTTTGAGATTGACGTCCAGAACGGAATCCCAAAACTTCTCATCCATCTCCTCCATTTTCTTTCGTCCGACCAAGCCGCCGGCAACGTTGACAAGGATGTGAATATGCGGGCCGAATACGTTGATGCAGGTTGAAACGAGCTTTTGAACATCATCGGCCTTGGTCGCGTCCGCTTGAACCGCCAGCGCCTTCCCGCCTCCGTCCATGATCATTCGGGCAGTCTCCGAAGCGTCAGCAGGGTTATCGAAGTAATTGACTACAACTGCAGCCCCTTCTTGAGCCAGTTTCAACGACACGGCACGACCGATATCACGACCGCCGCCGGTAACGATTGCCACTTTTTGCGGGAGCTCATTCATGAGTAAGATCTCCAAGAGCTAGTGGTGGAATCAATTGTCGCACATCAGGAGCTTTTTTGCCGCTGAGGTACAGACTGAGCAACGCTTTTCCGCACCGCACGCTGCATCGTGTTAACGGCGCAGGATTCCCGGATGATCAATTCGGGTTTCAGGACCTTGCGAAGTGATCCGTTCTTCCCGTTCATCAGTTTCAAAAGCAATTCCACCGCCTGCTTTCCTATCATGGTGGTCGGCTGACGGACTGTCGTCAGCGGAACCGCTGCGTATTCTCCACGATCGATATCATCGAAGCCAACGATAGCTACATCCTCTGGGATTCTCAGCCCCTGCGAGAGTATTGCATCTTGAAACCCGAGTGCCGAAAGGTCATTGTAGATGAAGAGCGCATCCGGCTTCGGATCGAGTTTCAGGAATTTCTTCCCGATCTCATGACCGGACTGATAATCGTGCCATTCCCCCTTCAATCGAAGATGATAGACAAGGCGCTTGTCGATTCGCCGACCATGTGCTCTCAATGCATCTTCGTACCCCCGCCGCCGCAGGTCGCCGACGAGGTTCCCTGTTTCACCATTGACGTAGCCAATTGTTTTATACCCCAGCTTGATCAGGTACTCGGTCGCCATATATCCGCCGAGCTGATGGTCGCTGCCCACAAACGGAATCTCTTCATCGGCGATATAGGAAACCATGACAAACGGAAATCCATCATGCAGCAGCTGGCGGATGGTGGGCGTTGCGTGGTACTTGTGGCTCATCGACGCAATGATCAGGCCTTTGACGCCGAACGCGCGGAAGCGCGCGATCTGCCCGTCCTCCTTTTCTGCTTTCCCCGAGGAGTTCGACAAGAGGACATGGTAGCCGAGCTCGTACGCTGCATCTTCGACGCTGTGCATGACGCGGGAGAAAAATGGGCTCCGCATATCCTGCAGAACGAGTCCGATAGTCGGATTTTCCTGCCGGTGACCATCGAATGGTGGGCGAGCGACATAGGTCCCTTTTCCAACGCGGCTGAAGACGACTCCTTCGTGGATCAGCGTCCCCAGCGCTTTCTTGACGGTAATGAGACTCACTCCATAGGTCGAGGACAACTCGGCGTGAGAGCCAAGTTGATCACCGACCTTCAGTTCCTTCGAAGCGATCTTCGACTTGATGTCGTCGACGATTTGAAGGTAGAGCGGAGTGGAATTCTGAATATCAATCGACATGGGGGCAGCCTGGTATACTAGGTATGTCAAGGTTACAGGGAAAGTCTACAATTGTCAAGAAGATTGTTCTTGCTGGTTGGCAACCATTCCGATTTGTGAGGGGGCTGCACGCGTAGCGGCTGGCAGACGTGACGCTCCCTTTTCAGATGTTGGGCTGAAGGAACTTACCCAACTCTCTTGAACCACAATGTGGGGAGAGAAAATCCGGAGGAGTCTTTACGGATGGAGCGTTATTGCAGAATCCAAGGCAGGACGGTTTCCGGCCGGTTACTCCTCCGCCTTGTCAAACCATTGCTTCATTCGTTTGGACATCGTGGCAGCCGAACTCTGACTTCTCCGGCGGACTTGTATGAGCTCGGCGACAATGCTCACTGCGATTTCTTCTGCCGAAACGGCTCCAATCTCCAGACCAATGGGAGCATGGACTCTTCTGAGCAGTGCAATGGGTACGCCTTCTTCTTGAAGTCGTGCGTAAGTTGCAGTGACTTTCTTGCCGCTCCCAATCATTCCTATATACCGGGCCGGAGTTCTCAGTGCATGTCGCAGCACTTCTTTATCAGATTCATGCCCGCGGGTAACGATAACGATGGAAGCCGACGGCTTTACGTGCAAATCCGCAAACGCATCGCTCCAGGATTTCGTGAGCGTTCGAACATCGTCCCGAAAGCGACCGGGATGAGCATACTCCTGCCGATCATCGACAACAGTCACTGTGAATCCGGCACCTGGTGCAATTTTCGAAAGGGAGCGTCCGATATGTCCACCACCAAAAATGATCAACGGTTGGATTCCAACGATAGGCTGGATGATCATTTCCCCCTTGAGTCCCGGAACACACTTCACCGACTCTTCACGATGTGCACGCTGGAGGCTCTGGAGGAATCTATCAACGGGGACATCATACGCTTTGAGGAGGCCATCCAGGGGCGGTCGCTCTGTGACATCTTTCGTTATTCCTTCCAGCACTGAGCGCTTCACCACACTTTTGGTTGAATCAGTGATGCGCAGGAGCGTGCAGTCACTCCCTTCGTCTTTCAACACAATCAATCCGGAGAAGAGCGACAGTTCCTCTTCTCCAATTTGCTCCAGCAGAATCTCAACTGTGCCGCCGCAGATCATTCCGTCTTCAGAATCGCTCTCGTTCAATTCAAACTGCCTGATCACCGAGCCCGTGCTCTCCACGGAAAACTGCTCAGCCTCTTTCGTAACACTCGCCTCGAGCAGCCCACCACCGATTGTCCCGCGCACAATCTTCCCATGCTGCTGTACGAGCATCGATGCCCCTGGAGGCAATGGTGTTGAACCCGACGACGAGACGATCGTCGCGAGTACGAGACGCTCTCGATTCCTTAGCGCGGAAACAATTTCTGCGATGATGTCCATAGGCAGAGAGACTCAGAGCAACTTCGCTGAATCGGTGTGAACCAGAGGAAACAATGCATACCAGGCCATTGCCTTGACAAGCTGTTCGATGGCGATCTGCTCCGTGGCCATGTGTGCGTAGACCTCGTTCCCCGGTCCGAAGCCGATGCACGGAATGCCGTGCATGCCCATCACGGCGACGCCGTTCGTGCTGAATTGCCAGCGGTTGACGACCGGTTTCTGTGCAAACAGCTTCTCGTATGACGTCACTCCGCTTTCAAGCGCGGGGTGATTTTCCGGCAAGAGCCAGGTTGGATAGAATTTTTTCGTCGGATACGTCAGACCTCGCCAGCTTGGAACGGCATAGTCGGCGACGACAACTTCTGCCTGTGCGTTTTTCACGCTGGCCAAATCCTGAATTTCCCTGGTGGCAGACATCAGCGTATCCGTTGCTGCAAGGCGCCGATCAAGATGGATCGTTGATGAGTCGGCGACGGCACAAAGCGAGGGAGACGTGGAACGAATTTCTGATATCGTCACGGTACCCTTGCCGAGAAACGGCTCGCCTGCCAGGCGTTCATTCAACTTCTCAATGTCCTGAATGATTGGAGCCATTTTGTAGATCGCATTGACTCCCCGTTCCGGCGCGGATCCATGACATGAGATTCCTTTGGTGTGAATCTGGATCTCCATACGACCGCGGTGTCCGCGGTAGATGCCGAGATTCGTCGGTTCTGCAATGACAACGATGTCCGGGCGGAGTTTGTCTTCGTTGATAATGTACTGCCAGCACAGTCCGTCACAGTCTTCCTCCTGCACACTCCCGACAACGTAGAGTGTATAGTCGTCTTCCAGACCAAGTTCTTTGATAATCTTGCCGCCATACACGATCGACGCAAGTGCACCTTTCATGTCGCATGCTCCGCGGCCGTAGATAACGCCATCCCTCTCTGCCCCCTTGAACGGATCGATCGTCCAGTTTGCAGGGTTTCCTACATCGACGGTGTCCACGTGCGCATCCAGAGCAATGATATGACTTCCTTTTCCGATACGGCCGAGGATGTTACCCATCGGATCAATTGTGATTTCATCGTAACCGCATGCCTCCATCTCCTGCTTGATACGGCTGACGATCTCTTCTTCCTGAGAACTCAACGACTTGATCGCAATCAGGTCGCGCAAGAACCGTACGACCTGTCGTTCGTTGTTTTGTGCCGCCCTGAGAATTTCTTTCTGCATAGGTACCTTTCGATCAGCTTGCCAGCGCATTGAATTCAGCGA
>QYQB01000215.1 GCA_007280275.1 bacterium
AGACATTGAGCGCCGAAGAACGGTTCCCGAAAGTACATTCCTGTCTCCACGATTGTTGATGACGCTTGCAGTTCCGACGAAGAATGAGATTCCTTTCAATAGATTTTTCTGTGTCGCTTAATTCGTAGTGACGTTCAACAATAGAGGTTTGTCATGAAGAAAGTTGTTACTCTCATTATCCTATTGCTATCGGTTTGGCTCCTGCCAGCGAGTGTAGCTACTGCCCAAACCTTTACGATCACTGCCACGGCTGGGACAAACGGGACGATCTCGGCGGGCGGTCAGACCGTGGCGTCTGGTGCGAGTCTGGATTTCACCGTGGCGTCTGGTGCGAGTCTGGAATTCACCATCACACCAAACTCAGGGTATGTCATGAGTGATGTGTTGGTCGATGATATCCCCAAGGGAGCACTGACTAGCTACACATTTAGTGATGTGACTGCCAATCACACCATTTCGGCCCGCTTTTTCGCCCTGACTGGTCCGATGCCCAATGGCATCAGGTGGGTGGGGACAAGAAACGCCTACCTGGAGGTGTTTGATAACCCAGATGCGGCTCCAGGTGAATACACGGTTACGGTGTCTTCTGGAGACACGGTTTTTACACAGGTAGTACCTGGTACTCCTGAGTATAAAAAGGTACCCAACGGATTAGTGGTTACAGAAGGAGGTTTGCTTTTTGCCATCGAGCGTCCGTCAACGGGAGGCACGGTTACGGTTGCGGCGACAGCGACGATCGAGGGGCAACCTGTGACCTTGACCGGAACAGGAACATTCATCCCAGTCACGACTTCAATATCGCCGACGGGGGCTGGAACTATCTCGCCAGCAAGTCCTCTTACCTTGGCACGGGGTGAGACTCAGATTTTCACTTTGGCGCCAGACCCTGGGTATTCCGTGTTAAGCGTGTACGATGGTACAATGCAGATTACGGTAACAGACGGCAGCTTTCCATTCACACAGAGCGATGTTAATCCACATACAATTTCTGTGAGCTTTGCCCGGAATGCCGCAATCAGCTACACGATCACAGCGTCGGCTGGCTCTGGAGGAGCAATTGCTCCACCTGGGTCCGTTACGGTCAATACCGGCCAGAACCAGACGTTCTCGATTACTCCAGGCGCGGGATATAACGTTGCTGATGTCTTGGTCGATGCCGGCTCCGTAGGGGCAGTGACTAGCTACACGTTCCAGAATGTGACTGCCAACCACACGATCTCTGCGAGCTTTTCAAGCATGACGTTTCCTCTTGTCTCTTCGGTAGGCTCAGGGGGAGGTGGAACGATCTCCCCTTCGGGTACCCAGACTGTCAACTACGGCAGTAACGTGACTTTTGCGATTACACCGAACACTGGATATCACGTTGACTATGTCCTACTGGATGATGTGACGCAAGGTGCTGTCAATACCTTTACACTTTCGAACATAACCAATATCCACGTAATCGTAGCCAACTTCGCGATCAATACTTACACGCTGACTTACACAGCGGGAGCGAACGGCCAGATCACAGGCACGTCGCCGCAGACGGTCAACTATGGTTCATCCGGGTCGGCAGTGACGGCAGCGCCCAATACAGGCTACCACTTCGTTAACTGGAGTGACGGCTCGACAGCCAACCCCCGCACTGATGTGAACGTGACAGCGAATATCAGCGTCACGGCTAACTTTGCCATCACGACGTTCACGTTGACTTACACAGCGGGAGCGAACGGCCAGATCACAGGCACGTCGCCGCAGACGGTCAACCACGGTGCAGCCGGGACGGCTGTGACGGCGGTGCCCAATACAGGCTACCACTTCGTTAACTGGAGTGATGCCTCGACGAATAACCCGCGCACCGATCAGAACGTGACAGCAAATATCAGTGTCACGGCCAACTTCGCGATCAACCCCACGATCGCCGGCAATGCGGGCGTAGGCGGAGCCACACTGAGCTACGCGGACGGTACACCAAAGACATTGACAGCAGACGCTAACGGCAACTACTCCTTCACAGTCGCTTACAACTGGTCAGGGACGGTGGCGCCAAGCTGCACGGGGTACACTTTTGCTCCGCTGAGTACGGTCTACACAAACGTATTGGCAAACCAGATCCAGAACTACACGGCAACTCCGATCACCTTTACCATCTCGGGCAATGCAGGTGTCACCGGGGCGACGTTGAGTTACACCGACGGCACACCGAAGACAGCAACGGCGGATGGAGCCGGTGCTTACTCCTTCACGGTCTCGTATAACTGGTCAGGGACGGTAACGCCAAGCAAGACGGGATACACCTTTACCCCAACCAACGCAGTCTACGCGAATGTCGTTGCAAACCAGATCCAGAACTACACGGCTGCAACAACGAACACCGGCTCCGTGGCAGGTGCCGGATTGATCTCCTCCCCCAAGGGTGCTTATGCCAGCAAACCCGACTACACCGGAAAAGGGTACTTTGTCTTTGCCGCGGGGTATGTCGGAAGTAATCCGCTCCCCATCGGGCTTACGACATTTCTGTTGAAGTCAAGCAGTCTGTTTTCATCGACCGCCTTCACGTTCTCCAGCTTCAAGTATGAATCTCTGGTTTTCTCTGGGGCACAGGCAACGTTCATGGGAACGGGGAAAGTGAACGGATCCGGCAACTACGGCTTCCTCCTGAGTGTCACAGACGGTCACTCCAGCAATACCTCAGACAAGTTGCGGATCAAGATCTGGGATGAGAGCCTGGCCAATGTGGTTTTCTATGACAGCCAGACGGGAGCGGCCGATGATGCTGCTCCTACAGCAGTCGTCTCGGGCGGAGTAATCACAGTGACCAAGTCGGGTGGACATGCGGCGGATGCCAAGGTGAGCATACAACAGCTCATCGAGGAAGACGCGGCAACCGAGATGCCGACCCAGTATGAGCTCTACAATGCGTATCCAAACCCATTCAACCCGTCAACAACGATCAGGTTCGATTTGCCGGAAGCTGCCAAGGTTCGCCTGGCAGTGTATGACATGCTCGGGCGGGAAGTCGCCGTGTTGGCAGATGAGGAAAGGCCGGCTGGTCAACACAGCGTTCGATTTGATGCTCAAAGGCTTTCGAGCGGCATGTACATCTTCCGCTTGCAGGCTGGGAGTTTCCATCAAACAAAGAAGCTGATGCTGATGAAGTAGTATCAGATACATCTTCAGAGTTAGGGTTGAGAAAACCCCGGCCGGTCGGTCGGGGTTTTCTTTTTCTCCCTGCCCGTGCGGGCACGTCTCAAGCGTTCCCGAAAACCCAGATTTGACCTTTGGGTCGCATTCTCCTTTTGGGATGAGTTCTACTGTTTTTTGCCGCCATGAATTGCTATCTTTACATCGCGTCTAGAAGCACGGTCAAAGACATCAGCTTTGCCACGAAGGCACCAAGTCACAAAGAACGAAGAAGAGAACAATTGAAGTTTTCACACAGCTTGGTGTCCCTGCCTGCGCGCCGCTTGCGGCGGGCAGGCCGAAGCACTTCCGCCTTCGTGTTCACTCCGGCGGACAGGTCGGCAGGCAGGTTCGTGACCTTCCTGCTCGCCCCAAGGAACTAAGTCGGCAGGCGGGGTGGCACCACTTTTCGACTGGACCTCTAGCCGATTGAACCTCACTTCCTCCGAAAATCACCGAATGATCCGCTCACTCATAACTTGGTTCGTTTCAGGCATCATCATTCTTGCCTGGCTTCCGCTTCTCGCAATCAGCCGCCTTTTCGATCGCGATCCCGTTCTTTACCGAACGGGTTTTCTCTTCAGAAAACTCGGCAAGGCGTTGACGTGGGCAAATCCGGCGTGGAGACTTCAGATCTCCGGTGAAACGATCTCCGACCCGCGCCGCCCCTATGTCGTCGTCTCCAACCATCAATCGCTGGCCGATATCCCGCTCATCAGCAACCTGCCTTGGGAAATGAAGTGGATGGGGAAGGCGGAATTGTTGAAGCTTCCGATCTTCGGATGGATGATGCAGCTTTCGGGGGACATTGCAGTTGACAGGAAGAATCCGCGCAGCGGAGCGCAGGCCTTGATTAAAGCTCAGCGGTATCTCGAACAGAAGTGCTCCGTCATCATTTTCCCCGAAGGGACGCGCACTCTTGACGGCCGGGTGCGACAGTTCACCGATGGCGCCTTCCATCTGGCGATTCGGGCAAAAGCACCAATTCTTCCCCTTGTCCTCGAAGGATCCAAAGACTGCATTCCCAAGAACAGCTGGCAGTTCGGCAAACCATCTGACATCTTCCTGAAAATTCTTCCCCCGATCGAAACTTCTTCATTGAGTATTGAAGATGTGCAAGCCCTCCGAGACCGCGTCCGTGCAGCAATCATGGCACAAATTGCAGAGTGGCGATCCGTTCCCGTCGAAGATGTAGATGGACTGGCTGCTTCGAAACCCTGACGCATTTCTCAAGTCATCGGAGCAACATCAACTTCTGAACCTGCAGAAATCTTTTTGTGGGATTGTCGAGGGCTGTGGCCTCCAGGCGGCAGATATATACCCCTGAAGTCACCGATGCATTCCATACCACGCTGTGAGAGCCGCCCGATTGCTCTGACTCCACCAAAGCAGTGATTCGCTGACCCAGGAGGTTGAAAATCTCCAATCGGACACGACTCCGTGATGGCAGGTTATATGTTATCGTTGTCGATGAATTTCCACCATAGGCGGATCCGCCTCCGGCGGAGAGGGGATTGGGGAAGTTCTGATGGAGTGTAAAGTCGGAGGTAGTGTTGACATCCTTGATGTCCGAAACAAGGTTCCTTTTCCTGAATGGAAATCGAAATACCCGGTAACTGAAGACATCCTTGGGAAACGTCATCTCAAAGACTTTATTGCCCGCCGGATCTACTTCAGTTGCAGCGATGTCACTGAATCCCCAGCTGATGAACGTGTTGCCGTTTCCCAGCCTTTGTGCATTTCCCCAGAAAACGCTCGCGATATCCGGAGTGTTCCGGTAAGACCAATTGAGCACAGCAGTCTTATCGGTCGGATCCAGCTTGTATTCTACTGCCCGCGAGAAACTTGGTTTGTGGAAGAGGCCGTTGTCATACAGGAGCACGTTCCCGTTCTGCAGGATGCTCACAGCGTGCTGAGCGCTGAACCCAATCGAATCGTTCACATATCTGAACTGGTTGTTCTTCCCACCAAATCTCCAGATGATGGTGCCCGTCTTGCGGTCGATCTTCGTAATTTCATCCAGATTCCTGGCTGAAATCACCAGGTTGCCGTCAAGGTCCACATCGACAGAATTGATGTGAGCATGCACGAACGCCTGATCGAGCAGATTGACTTCGGGACCCACGTCGGTGATGCCGTAATGTTCGTAGGACTTCCATTCGAAAACAACATTCTTGTTCTTGTCCTGTTCCTGGATCACATTTACAACGACGCTCGCATTTCGATCTCCTCCCTGGATGTACTGACTCATATCATAGAACCTGATGTCGCTGCCAATCAACAACACACTGCCGTTCTGCAATATCTTGAGATCGTGTTCATCCGTGGTGTAACCGTTCTTGACCCAGAAGCTATCCACGAGACTGAGCGAAGAATCCAACGCGTAGTACTTCTTCGAGGCGTAATCGAAGTAGGTCAGGAGGCCGGATTCCTGCATTTTGAAATCTGTGCAGGTCGAAGAAGCTCTTCTGTAGAATACGGGTTTGCCATCATTGTCATAGACGACCAGATATGACCGGCCCTGGCCCCAATACGGGACGGCGGCAAATATGTATCCATCTGCAGTATTTCTCAGGAAGGTGATCTTCGGCAATGGAAGATCAGAAGGGATACTATCCACATCAGCACGATTGAAATTGCTTTGAGCACAGAGCGTGTTGAGATAGAGAATGAAGATATGTATGAAGAGAACTCTCAACATCTGCCTCATTTACTTCAAGAGCAGCAATTTCCGCGTTTGAACGAAAGAGTCTGTCTTGAGTCTATAGAAGTACATCCCACTCGCCAGGCTACCCGCATCGAACTGCATCGTTTTGTAGCCCGGGTCTTGCATCGCATCCACAAGAATCGATACCTCACGGCCCAACATATCATACACGATGAGCGAAACATGTGTTTGGATTGGAATCTGGTACCTGATTGCTGTACTGGGGTTGAAAGGGTTGGGGTAGTTCTGATGTAGACCGAAGTCCACCGGAACCCTGCTTTGTTTCTCGACGATTCCCGTTGAACCGGAATTGATGGAGAAAGAACCGGCGCTCATGCCAAAAAGAGTACTGTCCGCGACACTGGTGATTC
>QYQB01000207.1 GCA_007280275.1 bacterium
GCCGTCGCGTAGGACGGTGAGGGGACAGCGGTACCGTTCTTCCTCGCTATACTCGATCGAATCAAGGAAAGACTGTATGCGTGATGGAGTCGTGAGGCCTGCGATCCGTCGGGCTTCGGAGGGGGTTAACGCTTTGTCGAAATCTGTCGGGTGTCTCATAGAAGCTTCGTTCCCGGAAAGTGTCCGCGTGGGTTGTTTCGCGGGGGCCAGGTGAATAGCCAATAGCGAACATGAATATCGAATAATGAAGTGTGCTGTTTCTACTTCACCAGTATGAGCTTTCGTGTTGCGTGGAAATCACCGGCCTCCAGACGATAGAAGTACACTCCACTTGGAAACGACGATGCGTCCCATCGGACTGTATAGGCTCCCGGCTGACGCACATCGTCGACGAGTGTGGCAACTCTTCTTCCGAGAACGTCGAAGATATCCAATGAGACGTGGCTACTAGCTATTAGCTGATAGCTAATAGCTGTCGTCGGATTAAACGGATTCGGATAATTCTGCATGAGTTGGTACGCCAACGGAACTGACGGAAGACCATCTGCGAATCCCACCGTCAGCCGACGCCACTTTGCTTTGGCCGCATCTGCACTCTGTTGGAGGTTCGCCAGGGAACTGTCTCCTGCCAGAAGGGCGAAAGCCAGTCTGCGCGTTGCTCCCGGAGCAACGGTGTACGGTCCTGATGAGATCACATGGTGAATATCAGCCGGTCCAGCTGTGGTTGCGCCAAATCCGCCGCTGAGCCAGTCCCATTTCGCAGCTCGTGACAGATCTAACGAGTTATTGACCAAGGACCGGAATGACGTGGCGCTGTCGAGCGCCCGAATGCCAAGGTACTCACGCCGTCCCTGCGGCATTGAACTGTAGGCGTATCCAAGACTCCGTGTCGAGTCATACCGTGAGGTATTCTGTTTAAGTTCCGCCTCAGTTGGTCCGATATCCCAGTCGAGAAAGATCCCTGCGCGGAAATTTGTCAACGGAACCGTTGTTGTGTTGGTGATTTCGTATGCCAGGATGATATATTTCGAGTCGACCGGATTCGAGTACGCGTACGAGTGCAGGGCGACCCTGACACCGATTCTGTTTGCAGTCGGTGCGGTACTGTCGCTGAATCGTGTGAATCCATCCTGATCGGAAACGAGACCGGGCGTCTGGAGTTTGAAGAAGTCGCCCGACCGGAAATCTTCATCCTGTGTCAATTCATTCCGGACTACATCGACAACGCGGGATTCAGACGTGCCAAGGATCAATCCGCCTTCATAGAGATGATTGACCCCGTTGAAAATGAATCCGACGCCGTACTTGTTGTCGGGGTAGTCGAGGTACGCAAGCCTCCCGTTGTTGGCAAGCGTAAGTTGTATGTCGTTGACGTTTTGGGTTGCAAACGTCGGATTAATAAGGAATGTGATGAACTGGCTGTCGGTAAATTGGCCATCGGTGAGCGTCACTTTGATGCGAGCATTGTAGCTCTGTGGCACACTTTTGAGGATTGTGACACGGAACGGCTTTACAGTCGTGATTGTGTCAAGCGTTCCCAGCAGCGGTATGCCCATAGAACCTTGAGTGATCGTAAGGTACGGAGAGTCCGTGGAGATCGAGATGACCGCTCCCGACGATGTGGGTGAGAGATAGTTCTTGAAAGTACATGTGATGTTTACAGTCTCGCCGGGTTCGCCATAGCCGTTGCCATTGCCACCTGGGTTATCGCTGACCGAAAATGATTGGAGTCGCACGGAGGGAAGGTTCTTCACCGTTAAGGCGCTGAGTGCATTGATACGCCCGCGCCCTAAACGACCATCGTAAAGTGAGTTTACTCTGGAAATGTCATCGCAAGTGACACGAACTTGCTCGCCGACCTGGAGGTTTGAATAAGTCGGGAAATTTCCTTTCACGAGCGCCGCGAGGGAAGCGACAAGGGGGCTTGCCATGGAGGTGCCGTCAAGCACGGAGTACGTCTTCGGGTAAAGCGTGCTGAGAATTGACACGCCCGGTGAGCACACATCGACGTTGTCACCGTAGTTCGAAAACCATGCTCTCACGTCGTTCTGGTCGGTCGCAGCAACACTCAATACGTTGCGATAGGAAGCGGGAGAAAAGAAGGCATCTGAAGATTCGTTGCCTGCGGCCGCCACGACCAACGATCCCTGCTGCGTCGCAAAGTCAATGATATCTTGCTCTGATTGGGCCCCGCCGTTTGCACCCCAGCTGCAGTTGATGATCTTCGCCCCCATCATTGCCGCGTACGCAATGCCACGATAACCGGCGAGGATATACGCATCCCCTCCGCCGCGGGTGTCATTGTCTGCCGTGCATTTGATCGGAAGGACTCTGCACTTGTAGGCAAGCGATGCCACGCCGATGTGGTTGTCCGTAACCGCGGCAACGATTCCAGCCACGTGAGTTCCATGGTTGTTGTTGGAGCCCGTCGGTGACGGATCGTTGTCCCCCTTTGTCGTGCCGGCGTCGTATGCCTGGTACTGTGCACCGACGAGATCCCATCCATGCCAATCATCGATATACCCATTGCCGTCATCGTCGATGCCATTGGAACGTTTATCGTTGCCCGATGCATCGGTGCCGGTCTCACCCTGATTGACCCAAATATTGGCTGCAAGGTCCGGATGCTTCCATTCGACGCCGCTGTCGACGATGGCAACCACGACGGTTGAGTCTCCCTGTGTAATGTTCCAGGCAGCGGGGGCATTCACTTTTTGCAGAGCCCATTGCTGACCATACAACGAATCATTCGGCAGCGATGTCCGCTCGGCGAGAGGATAGATGAACCATGGCTCGGCATACTGCACTTCGGGTAACTTGGAAAGCTCTTCTGCGAGCGTGAACGGATCGTTTGGAGAAGAGTAGGCCACGGTGTAAAGCAGGGAGAGGTCGACGTCGCCGGGTTTTTGTGCGACCGAGGCGGTTGGAAACATCTGGGCGTTTGCGACTCCCATCGCGCGCGAAAGCACGCGGTCAACAGACCCAACGCCAAAGACAGACTTCGAGAGAGATGTCGCTGTACGCGGCATGAGTTTGAGGATCACACGGCCCGGGAGATAGAGACTGTTGTTGCGGTTCTTCATAACCACACCCGGCACCCCGTCGAGCGGCAGGCGTTTGCCTCCAATGCTCCCTTGCTTTACGCCACTCAGCACGATGCTCAAACAAGCAAAAAACACAACCGATAACTTCAGTGCAAAATATCGCATGAACCTCCTTCAATGCATCATCCTTGTCCCTTATAACACTCTCAACACCCGGGACGTTTCCGCAAAATCAGCCTAATTCGAGTTTTCTTGCTGCGCCGGGCAATCGCTAGGTCATTGATTATCTTGAACTTGGAAGAATGTAGGGACAAACGGAAAGGGATGCAACAAGAGAGAACTGAGGAGAGCCGTATACGGTGCGCCATGACGCGAAAGGGTCCCGACAACCGCGCCGGAACTCCTGTGATTCACATCAAGGATTTGGCATGTGCGTCTGTTCAGCGTTAGAGTTTGAAGGGAGAGCCAAGGTGGTGCCGAAGCCGCTTTGCCAGATGAGCTCCATCGACTGGTTTGACGATGAACTCGTTCGCGCCGCAGGCGGCCGCCGATGAGGAATCAGAGTCGCTGCGTAATGCAGTGACGATGAGAACGGGCAGCTTCTTCGTCTTTTCATTCTCGCGGATTCGACGGCATGTCTCAAACCCGTTCATCCCGGGCATTACCAAATCAAGCAAGACCAGGTCGGGTTGATCCAGCTGAATTTTCTCGAACGCCTCCTGGCCGTTTGATGCACTGTCGAAATCGTATCCCGCATTCGACACATGCCGCTTCAGGACAGACACCATGCTCGGCTCATCATCGACGATTAGAATTTTCTTGCGCCGCTCGGTGACCATCTTGACCTCTGGTTGGTTAGAAGAATCGTTGAATCAAAGCTATGAAAGAGGAGCAAGAATAACAAGACAGCACAGGATTGCGTTGCAGGGAGGTAAGCCCTTGAGCCTGCGTCGACCCTTGACTCCAGGGCTTTCCCAGCGCTGGGAATGAGCTTGGATTTGGATACCATCATTATTTCAGTTATGTTTACAGTGGGAAAGCCGCCGAACCGACCAAATATCGGGCAGATGCCTTCCGGTCTGATGATGGCTCGACCTCAATACGCTGCACTTTGCCTACCACGATTGCCTACCTCCGACGATATCTATCGTCGCATGGCTCGCCGCCGCGGGGGGTACAACCGTCTCATATTTCTCATTACTTAGCGAGGTACGTATGAAGCTCTACGTAGGCAACTTGTCTCGAGACGTCACAGAAGATGACTTGCGGGCGGCGTTTCAGGTTTTTGGAGCCCTCGATTCAGTAAGCATCATCAAGGATCGTTCGAATAACGTGTCCAAAGGTTTCGGTTTTGTGGAGATGGCAGTGAAAGCGGAAGCAGAAGCTGCGATTGCAGGATTGCACGGGAAAGAATTCATGGGTCGGTCAATGGACGTGAATGAAGCCAGACCTCGCCCGGAAAAATCTTCGCGCGGAGGATTTGGCGGTGGAAGCGGCGGTCGTGGAGGTTACAAAGGCGGTGGCGGCGGTCGTCGCTATTAACGGGCAGAGTTATCGATTGTTTCTTTCGTGCACGCATGGTAATGCCACTTCTAATAAAGGGTCTTGTGGCAGTGCCATGCGTTCGTTTATTCAGTAAGGAGCTACTGCCTGCTACCGTTGGCAGCGCCGGAATCAAAACACAATATTGCTTTTTGTCCGAAGGACTCCCGCTTGCCTCTGTAGATTCCCGTGATGGCGGGTCGGCCTTCGGAGGAAGCGGCACCTGGGAAGATATGTTCACCATTCTGCAGGATGGCGCTCACTCTTGACTTCCTGTTGTCCCCTCTGTTCGTGAAGGATCGTCTAAGAGCTGTGACAAATCAGGTTGTCACGATAGTGCTGGTGACCGCGCTCGCCGTTTCGCTCTCCGGGTGCGGTCTTAATGACGTCGGAGGTGGTGGACCGGTCTCACAGAATTTCGACTTCCGTCAGTCGTATCCATGGCCAATATCCACTCCGGCAGCCCAGGGACTGGATCCGGCCAGGATCTCCGCAGGTCTTCAGCAGATTCAGGCCAACCCTTTCATTCTCAGCGTTCTCATCGTACGGAATGATTCGCTCGTTGCCGAGTACTGCGCGAGCGGAATTGTGAATGAGAACGACTTTCGAGTCTTCGGGGTGTCTGCGAGTATAACATCAGCCCTTGTCGGCATCGCGATCGACAGGGGAATCATACGATCAGTCCAAGAGAGAGTCCTCAACTACTTCCCCGGATTCGATACGACGCATCTTGATCCCCGGAAACAGGAATGGACGATCGAACACCTGCTTGCAATGAGAAGTGGGATTGATTGGAATGAAAATGCGGACCATTCGAAGGACTTCAATTCACAATCCAACTGGTTGTCTACGGCACTGCGATTGCCGCTGAAGCATTCTCCGGGAGACGCCTTTGTCTATACCACACCGAACGCAAATCTTCTGTCAGGGATTCTTGCCCGCGTTTCAGGCTCAACAACGTATAGATTTGCCGAGACAAACCTGTTTGAACCGCTCAGAATTTCGGTTCGCTCATGGGCGACTGATCCTCAGGATGTCTATCTTGGCGGGACCGGGATGCGATTGACACCGCGGGATCTGGCCCGGTTCGGACAACTGTATCTGCACAATGGACTCATCGACGGAAAACAGATTGTCCCGCGGGCATGGATTCAGCAATCGATCACTCCCCGGAACGGACAGAATGCCGTCAAAGGTGATTTCTCGTCGATCAACTTTGGCTATCTCTGGTGGACCAATGACGACGGCCGGGACTCGCTCATCATAGCATCCGGGTTTGCCGGTCAGGCCATCTACGTCGTTCCTGCGAAGAACATTGTGATTGTAACGATTGGCGACAGCGAGGTCACTCAAGCTCAAGGAGACGCAAACGAGCTGGTGATCATCGGTGTTGTGAAGAAGTACATTCTCTGAAGGGGACGCCGGCGGCGTCTCGTAGAGTGAGTTATTTCAATATCATAGAAACAAAAAACCCCGCCTTGTGAGCGGGGTTCTTTTTGGAGTTTCGAAGTTCCGATTAGACAACGGAGACATTCGACGCCTGAAGGCCCTTGGGGCCCTTCTCGACTTCGAACTCAACCGTGTCACCTTCGTTCAAGCTCTTGTACCCGGCGCTTGTGATCGCCTTGAAGTGAACGAACACATCTTCGCCACCGGCACGTGAAATAAAGCCGAAACCCTTAGCTGCGTTGAACCATTTGACTGTTCCTTTTTCCATGGAACGCGTCCTTTCTTGTGTTTTTTACAACCCGACTCAACCGTCGGGCAAGGTGTACGCCGAACATACGGACTTGATTACCACTCATCGCTACCCGAGTGACAACTCGGGAGCCTCATCTGATTAACGGCGTTTCGACCTTGGAAGGTTTCGTGCGGTTCGTCAGCTGTTCCGCTTTTCGGGTTCAGGCTTGTAGGCGAGATCCTTGAAGCAGGAGATTCTGGAGGCGTACCCATCCTGCACAAAAAGTGCCGAATGAGCTCTCCCGAAAGAGAATAGACGGTGTACTGTTATTTGGTATTACAAGATATGCAAATTCCGTATCGATTCCTAGTTGAATCGCGTGATTGGGAGTTCTCCTTGTTTAAGGTGCAAGTGCTTTGTCAGAAACGCTTTACGCCGACTTCGGCATCAGGATGACACGCCGGCGTGTTGGTTCTGTGCCTATTGTGGACTATATTTTGCGGTGAATCTGTGCGGTTCCCGGACCACCATCAATACGTCGAGGTCTCTTCAGGTGATGAACCACATCAATGCATCGCTGATATCGAAGCTCGATCCGGCTGTGCCCCGGCATTATCTCTTCGCCATTGCCGGAGTGCTTTGGACAATCGCCGGTGCGATACTATGCGTGCGGGGCGAGATCTGGCTTGAAGTGTTTCCGCTGGGAACCGAGTTCGCGTTGGAAACGATCAGTATCGGATTGGCGATTGCCGGCTATTTCTTCTTCTTCATGAAAGTGGTGAAGAAGAACATCGATCGGATTGAACTGCTGCCAGAGCGTGCATGTCTTTTTGCATTCACCGCGTGGCACGGCTACATCATGATTGCACTGATGATCGTGATCGGCTTCACCCTCCGGAACTCATCAATCCCGATGTACTATCTCTCCATTCCCTATACCGCCATGGGCGGCACTCTCTTGATCGGAAGTCTCAGATTCTATCGCCAGTTTCTGGCCGCCCGTACTCGTTGAGCACCATCTGCCTGCCTAGTCCGGTTGCCGGCAGACCTCCTGTTCATTTCACACGTGCATGCAGAAAGTCTTCTCAGTATCTTCCCACACATTCCAATGAACGCAAACCGCTGACGCACCATGAAGACTCTCACATTCTCTCTCGTCCTTTCGTTGCTCGTTTCTTTCGTCCTCTCAGGTTGCGGTCTGCTCCGCACCGTGGGCATCTACCGGCCGAGTGCTGCCGAAAGGATTTCCGATTTCAGGGCCGATGTCCTGGCAAAGAAAGTCCCTTTTCAACTTCCTCCGCGTACACGTGTCGATACAGTCAAAATCGATTCAACGAAGAAGCTGGTGGAAGTGTATTTCAGTGACGCGTTTTCCACGATTCCATACCGCAACGACAATGTCAACGAAGTCTACCGTCAAGTTCGGTCGTATTTTGCCGACACCTTCGACGGATTCGCTTTCTCAGTCTTGACACTCCGACAACCTATCGAGCAGCTCGTGCCGAATTACTTCCGGACGGATTCATCGCGGTACGATAAGTCAAGATTACCCCTTGTCGTCACCAGAAGGCCGCCTCCTGTCGTGAAGAACATAAGTAAACCGTTCGCACCGGCGAAGGGACTTCTGAACCGCAATATCGGTCTCTGGAACAGCCACGGTTGGTACTACAACCGTGACCTCGATCGTTGGGAATGGCAGCGTCCCCGACTCTTTATGATGGTGGAAGATCTCATTCCTACATCGTTCGTTCTTCCGTATTTGGTACCGATGCTGGAGAATGCAGGAGCAAATGTCTTCGTGCCGCGTGAGCGGGATTTCCAGACAAACGAAGCGATGGTAGACAATGATTCCCCCACGTCGGGTTACTCAGAAACCTCTTCGCTCAGTACGCGTTGGGAAAACGGACCGGCTCCCGGGTTTGCCGTCGGTGTACCGCCGTATGGAACTGGCGTAAATCCTTTCATGCAGGGGTCAGCTCGCGTTGTTCGTTCTGATACCGTCGGGACTGCCGGAGCTTCGTGGGTCCCGGAGATTCCGGAAACCGGCGAGTACGCGGTGTACATTTCCTATAACTCATCTGACAGCGGCGTTGCTGACGCACACTATACGGTCCGTCATCTCGGCGGACAAACAGAGTTTGTCGTGAATCAGCAAATCGGGGGTGGAACGTGGATCTATCTTGGGTCGTTTAAATTCTCCTCCGGAAAGAACCGTGAGTCCGGAAGTGTTGCGCTCACCAATAAGAGTCATGGACCGGGCGGAGTCGTTTCGGCAGACGGTGTGCGATTCGGAGGGGGAATGGGCATCATAGCGCGAAACGGGAGAGCAAGCGGCCGAATGAAATACGTCGAAGGAAGCCGCTACTACCTTCAGTTCGCAGGAATGCCTGACACACTCGTCTACAATTTCAGCAATGACAGGGATGACTACCGGGATGATTATCAGAGTCGCCCGGAATATCTCAATTATCTCACTGGCGCGCCATACGGTCCGAATAAGAACCGGGATGAAAAGGGTCTCGGCATCCCGATCGACCTCTCAATGGCATTTCACACCGATGCCGGAATCACGAACAATGACACTGCCATCGGCACGCTTTCCATCTATAGTATCGCAGACGCAAGAAAGTTGACTGTTTTCCCGGACAGCGTCTCCAGGCTCGCGAACCGCGATCTTGCCGACCTCGTACAGACACAAATTGTGAATGACGTTCGCGCGCAGTACGATCCAGCCTGGCAGCGTCGGCAGCTCCTCAACTCAGGCTATGCCGAAGCTGTGCGACCGAATATGCCGTCGCTGTTGCTCGAGTTGCTGTCGCATCAGAATTTTCTCGACATGAAGTTCGTGCTTGACCCCCGGTTCCGGTTTGATGTGGCCCGGTCTATCTACAAGGGAATGCTTCGGTTCCTCGCAACTGAGCATCGTGCGCCGTATGCAGTTGAGCCCCTTGCCGTTACGCACTTTTCAGCAGAGCTTGATGCGGGCGGGAACGCATTGTTGAAATGGAAACCGCGCCCCGATTCCCTCGAGCCAACGGCCGTGCCGGACCGCTATCTTGTCTATACAAGACTGGATGACGGTGGATTTGACAATGGCGTTCTTGTCGACACGCCCTTCGCTGTTATCAAGAACCTGAGGGCTGGAGTCATCTACAGTTTCAAAGTCACCGCGGTCAACGACGGCGGAGAGAGTTTCCCGTCCGAGATTCTCGCTGTGTGCTCTCAACCCAACGGGGGAAAACCGGTACTCATTGTGAACGGCTTTCATCGCGTTTCGGGTCCGGGCATTGTGAAGGCGGGGGAAAATGAAGGATTCGCTTCCTCCCTTGATCGCGGCGTGCCGGATCATTATGAACTCGGCTTTACAGGGGAACAATTCGATTTCGATCGGTCCTCTGCTTATCGTTCGAATGATGGCCCCGGACACGGCGCAAGTTTTTCAGACAACGAGGGGAAGGTGGTCGCTGGAAATTCGTTCGACTACCCGTACATTCATGGTCAGGCAATAAAGGCATGCGGGCTTTCCTTCTGCTCAGCGAGCAGCGAGGCCGTGATGGATTCACTGATCAATCTCAATGACTACAGATTCGTGGACCTCATCCTCGGCAAGGAAAAAGAAACTCGCTGGCCGAAGGCAATTGGTGATTCGCTGAACGGCGTACAGTTCAGAACCTTTCCGCCCCGCCTGCAGACTGTTCTCCAGAGCTACTGTGAGAACGGGGGAAATCTTTTTCTCTCGGGGGCGTACGTCGGCACGGATCTGTTTTCCCATCCAAAGGAAGACAGCGCCAGCATCAGGTTCGCCTGGAAAGTCCTGCACTTCGATTGGTCGGTGGGGCATGCGAGTCGTTCCGGTGCAGTGTACTCTACGAACCCATCCATCCTTCCGAAAGACAAAGCGTTCACATTCAATGTTGAGCTGAACCGCCGCGTCTACAGCGTCGAATCGCCCGACGCAATCGTGCCGAGAATGGGCAGCGAGCAAATCCTGCGGTATAATGAAAACGGGTTTGGCGCGGGAATTGGCTATCGGAAAAACTACGGACTCGTTGTCATGGGATTCCCATTTGAAACGGTTGTTGATTCCGGTGTTCGCACAACGTTGATGCGTGGTGTGCTCAGGTATCTTGGGCTATTGGCGTATTGATGTTCACGGACCATCCTTCAGGTTCTTTCGCTGGGGCATGAACTTTCTCAGGTACGATGAGTAGCAAAACCACATCTCGCCGGCAATTTCTCAAGGAGACACTCTCGGGAGTGGTCTTTCTCTTCGTGTCGAAGTTCATTCCCTCGGAGGTTCTCCTCGCCAATGATCTGGTCCCGAATGATCTGCTGTTCTTCTCCTCGAAGGAATATCTCATCTTTGAAGCTGTGGCAGAACGCATCATCGGCGCGGCATCTCCAGGGCAAGTTCGGAGCAAGGACGTTGGCGTGGCGGCAAGGGTCGATCAATTCCTGGAGGGCGCGGATCCCGAGGTGCAGGAACAAATCCACCAGCTGTTGTCGGTTTTCAATGCCCCGCTTTTCACATTCCTCTTCGACTTTCGCACCTCAAGTTTCCTGAATATGTCTCCTGCAGACAAAGACTCGTACATCGAGGATTGGATGACGAGCAATCTCGGATTCCGCCGGACGGGTTTTCAGGCGCTCAAGCGCGTGTCCATGAGTATGTTCTATACGGACCGACGCTCGTGGAAAGAGATAGGCTACGAGGGAATGTTCATGCCGGAGGATCGAAGATGATTGTCCAGGGTCGCGACATTACCGGTCCTGTGCGGGAGTCGGCAGATGTCTGCATCGTTGGGTCGGGGTGCGGTGGTGGTGCGAGTGCGAAAATACTGGCTGAAGCCGGCAAGAAGGTGATCGTTCTTGAAGAAGGGGGACACTACACGTCGAAAGACTTCGATTCCACGGAACAAACCGCATACAAGAATCTCTACCAACAGCGTGCAGGTCAGGCTACGGATGATCTTTCTGTGACGGTCCTCCAGGGTCGATGCGTCGGGGGCAGTTCAACGGTGAACTGGACGACATCGCTCCGGACGCCGGAATTCGTGCTTGAAGCGTGGAAACGTGACCATGGATTGGTAGAGTATTCATCGAAGGAACTCGAACCATATTTCGAAAAAGTCGAGCGCTACCTCAACATCCACAAAGAACCATTTGAGAATCACAATCCAAACAACCGCATCATTCTGGACGGTGCGAAAAAGCTCGGGTACCGCTCAACAGTAGTCGGACGGAACACGGACAATTGTGTCAAAGCCGGGGCATGCGGACTTGGATGTCCATTCGATGCGAAGAAGACCGTCGCGATTACCTACATTCCGGATGCCGTGAGAGCAGGGGCGACAGTGTTTGCCAATTTCCGGGCAAACAACATTGAGGTCCGAGGAAGAACCAAACAGGTCAGCGGAGTTGTTTTTGACCAGCAGACACAGAAGCCCAAAACGGATTTCCTCATAGAGGCTCCGGTCATTATCGTCTCTGCGTCAGCGATCAACTCTCCGGTTCTTCTCCTGAAGTCAAACCTCGCGAACTCCAGCGGTCAGGTTGGAAGAAATCTCACGTTTCATCTGACCTCTGCAGTGCTCGGTCTCTTCGATTCAATTGTCTACGGTGCGGGAGGTATTCCGCAGTCGGCAATGTGCGATGAATTTCTGAACAAGAACGGAGACGGTGGGGGGTTCTGGCTTGAGGCTGTGCCGATCTATCCGACGCTCGCCGGCCTGGCACTGCCAGGATTCGGGGCCTTTCACCGTGAGATGATGCATGCATATCCGCACATCGGTGCCACCATCGTCCTGGTGAAGGAAATCGATTCGAGCGGGCGGGTGACGGCGAATGATGAAGGGCGTGCCTCTATTTCATATTCGCTGCGGTCGCGGGACCTTGAGTATCTTCAAAAAGGCATTGAGGTCGCGGCGAGTGTTCAGTTTGCTGCCGGCGCGAAGAAGGTGATGACGCTGCACACCAGGCCGACAGAATTCCAATCACCTGCTGAGGTCCGGAAGAAACTTGCCAGTGCCGATTGGGGTATGAATGAGATTGCATTATATAGTGCCCACCCGCTCGGCACGTGCCGCATGGGAGCCGACCCGAAGAAGTCCGTAGTCGATGCACATTGCCAGAGTCACGATGTGAAAGGTCTGTTCGTCATTGACGGAAGCGTCACTCCGACATCGCTCGGCGTCAACCCCCAGGTGACGATTCTGGCAATCGCCGAAAAGAGTGCGCAGTGGCTCGCTGAACATTTTTCTCAGTTATGATCTCCCTCAGCAGAACACCCCCGCTTCTCGTAGCCGTTTCCCCCATCAATGCTCCATAAAAGACGCAATCGGATCGGTTGACTTTACCGTGTGGAAGGGGTACTTTTGCACAGTGATATTCTATGTCACAATCCTGGCCGGTAACATCCCAGGTGTGTTTACCCTTCGAAGCAGCACCCGGGAGCCTCGAAAAAGTGGTCACTCGATGTAAC
>QYQB01000024.1 GCA_007280275.1 bacterium
TATCTCGCAAAAGTCTACAACTCATTCAAACTGGAACGATTCAGGGAATCTTTCCTTAGGGGCCTGGACTATTTGCTTGCAGCTCAGTACCCTAACGGGGGCTGGCCGCAGTTCTATCCGTTGCGCGAGGGATACTACTCGCACATTACCTTCAACGATGATGCGATGATCGGTGTGATGAAGCTGCTGAAGGATATTGCCGGGAAGAAATCAGCTTTCGCGTTCGTTGACCCTCAGCGCCGGGCAAAGGCAGAGCTCGCTGTGGCCAAGGGGCTGCAATGCATCTTGAAGTGTCAGATACGGGTCGATGGCACGCTCACAGTATGGTGTGCCCAGCATGATGAACATGACTTCACTCCGGCGAAGGCGCGTACATACGAATTACCCTCCCTGAGCGGCAATGAGAGTGTTGGAGTCGTTGAATTCCTGATGGGCGTCGAGAATCCATCCGATGAAATCAAGAGCTCGATTCAATCCGCTGTTGCCTGGTTCAACAAAGTCAGGATCAAAGGCATCACCGTGATTGAGGTGAACGATTCGCTCGGACCCGCAGGAAAGGACAGAGTTGTTATCAAAGACCCCTCGGCTCCCCACATGTGGGCTCGTTTCTATGAAATCGGCACGAACAAACCGTTCTATTGCAGCAGAGATGGAATCAAGCGCGACAACCTGTTTGAGATCTCTTATGAAAGAAGAAATCATTACAACTGGCTCGATTACTGGCCGCAACGGTTGTTGGAAAAAGAGTATCCCGCTTGGGCGAGAGAGCACTCTCTAAACAGTGTCCTGAAATAGGCGAATGTGTCTGGAGAATACATGAATACAAAAACACTCTTGTTGCTGGCCGTTGCGCTTATGACGACTTCTCTTGACGCTCAACAGAAGGCGGCAGAGATTCCGCGCGATACCTCGTTCACGATCAACAATACCGCGACGAAAGTCCTCAATCAATACCCGCATGCAAGAGTTGTCGTTGCGAGAGTCCCTGCAGGAGTCGTTGCTCTCGAAAATGTGATCTACGCGAAAGACGGTGACAGGGAACTTCACCTCGATCTCTTCGCGCCAATGAAGAAAAGTGCAAACGGGTATCCAGGCGTAATCCTGATTCACGGTGGCGGCTGGCGGTCCGGCTACCGTCAGATGGAATGGCCGATGGCTCAGCACCTGGCCGCGGAAGGATACGTGACCGCGACGGCAGAGTATCGGTTGTCGACCGAAGCCCTTTACCCGGTTGGTGTCTATGATCTCAAAGCTGCGGTCCGGTGGATGCGGGAACATGCGTCGAAGTACAACATTGACTCAAGAAAGATCGCAGTGTATGGCTGCTCCGCCGGTGGCGAGCTTGCTGCCTTTCTTGGGACGACAGGCGAAGTGAAAAAGTTCGAGGGGACGATGGGGAATTTGAAGTTCTCAAGCCGCGTGCAAGCTGTCGTTGACATTGATGGAGTGCTGGATTTCACTGATCCGGCCGAGAGTGCAAAGGACACGATTCCTCAGAAACCTTCGGCGGGGAAATCGTGGTTCGGTGCTTCATTCAAAGAGAAGCCTGATCTCTGGCGGGAAGCTTCCCCGATCAACTATGTAAACGAGAACACCGCTCCGATGCTCTTTGTGAATAGCTCCCTGCCCAGGTATCACGCCGGACGGGATGAAACGATAGAGAAAATGAAGAGGCTTAACATCTACTCTGAGGTTCATACAATTCCGGACACACCGCATCCGTTCTGGCTCTTTCATCCCTGGTTCGATGAAGCGTTTGGGTACATCGTGACGTTTCTCGACAAAAATCTGAAAAACAAGTAACACCGTTCAAGGTGGTGTCGCAGTTTGATTGGGGTTTTCAACGCGGAGAGCTATCAAGATTATGGACCCTCTGCGATCCTCCCCGCCAGACCCGCCCGACCAAGTCGTTCGGGCGGGCCGCATGGCGGGCTGGTGCGTGCTCCGCGTCTCTGCGATGAAAAATTTCTATTGAAGAAAACCACCACTCGGCTGCAAAGGGAGAAGAACCTTTATCAGGAGAATCAGCATTTATGGGACGCACACGATTGATCGCATTGCTGCTGTTCGGCTTGCTGGTCGGATTCCGCCAGATCGCGGACAAGAGAATCGTCAGGGTCTTCCTGATCGGGGACTCAACGGTAGCAGACTATACGATCTATGATGATTACAAAACCAAAAGGTACCCAATCACCGGCTGGGGACAAGTGTTTCAGGCGTTCATGAGCTCTGACAGCCTGATCAAAGTCCGAAACATCATCAAAGCCGACAGCGTCCTCGTGATCGATAGCGCACGCGGCGGACGAAGTACGCGGACGTTTTTCGAGGAGGGGCGATGGGCATCGGTGTATCAATCGCTCAAGCCCAACGACGTGATTCTGATTCAATTTGGTCACAATGATGCAGCAAAAGACAAACCCGAGCGCTATGTCACTGTGCAGGGGTACAAAGAATATCTTCGTCTCTACGTGAATCAAGCTCGTGAGAAAGGGGCCATACCAATTCTCCTCACACCCGTGAACCGTAACTATCCCTGGGCTGACGGAAAGCTTACGAGCGTGCATGGAGAGTATCCGGATGCGGTGAAACAAGTGGCGAAAGAGCTTAATGTCCGTCTCATCGACCTGACGCAACTCTCGTGTGACTTTTTCACATCCAAAGGTCAGGAATACGTTACCGGCCATTATTTCATGAACCTCCCCGCGGGTGCTTTTGAAGCCTATCCCAATGGTCAGAAAGACAACACGCATTTTCAACCGGAAGGGGCGATCGAGGTTGCGCGTCTTGTCTTTGGCGCGTTGCAGGGAATCTGACCTGACGAGAGTTCTCTCTCTGCCGACCACCAAAGGAAGCCCGATACAGCACTCTGAGATCGGGCTTCTCTCTTTTCCGGTGTGTTCGTATATTAAAGGACAATTGCCGAGAGTCGTGAACGAATTGCCGATACATCGTGTTTAGTCACAGATAGACGGCAAACGACCTCTCAACCAGATGAAAGAAAGAGATTTGAATGAATACTGTCATCGTCATCTTTGGAGCCACGGGAGATCTGACTGCGCGGAAACTCATCCCCGCGCTCTATAACAACTTCCGAAAGAAGCGACTCCCGGAGCACGTCCATGTCATAGGCTATGGCCGCAAACCCTTTACCTCAGAAACGTTTCGTGTCAAGATGAAGGAAGCAG
The DNA here is from genome assembly GCA_007280275.1 of bacterium. Lineage (GTDB taxonomy): Bacteria > Bacteroidota > Ignavibacteria > UBA10030 > UBA10030 > UBA9647. Next base: position 3,186 of record QYQB01000024.1, read on the forward strand.
TGAAAGCATTTGCCGCTGAGGAATATCGCGAGGAGGAGTGGAGCGCATTTGCATCTCATCTGTTCTATCAGCAGGGGGAGCTCGAAGGTGCCCAACACTATCAGTCTCTGGCGCAGCGGATCACGGGGGTCGCGGGCACACCCAATAATTGTCTCTACTACCTTGCTACCGCACCTGAATTCTCTACAACAATTGTCAGACAGCTGGCCGAAGCGGACTTACTCGCAGAGACGATCCGGAGCGGTTATCGCCGCATCATCGTCGAAAAACCGTTTGGACGTGACCTTCCCTCGGCGCTCGATTTGAATCAAGAACTGCACAACGTTCTCAACGAGAACCAGATCTATCGCATCGATCATTATCTTGGAAAAGAGACCGTGCAGAATATGATCGTCTTCCGGTTCGGCAACGCTATCTTTGAGCCGCTCTGGAACAGGAACTACGTCGATCATGTCCAGATCACGGTGTCGGAAACAGTCGGCGTCGAATACCGGGCAGGGTACTATGACACAGCGGGTGTGCTCCGGGACATGTTCCAGAATCATCTCCTTCAGCTCCTGACGCTTGTCGCGATGGAACCGCCGGTCGCGTTTGAGGCAAATGCCCTCAGGAATGAAAAGGTGAAGGTACTAAGCGCCCTCAGGGAGATCTCGCCTGAGCACTCTGCTGACGCGACCGTTCGTGCACAATACGAGGGATATACGCGTGAGGAAGGAGTCGCATCGAATTCGCAAACGGAGACATTTGTAGCGCTGAGGCTCTTCGTTGACAACTGGCGTTGGCAGGGAGTGCCCTTCTATCTCCGGTCGGGAAAGATGATGAAGGACAAGGCTTCGGAGATCACGGTACAGTTTCGCCGCCCGCCGACACAGATCCTTGATACGCAAGCAGGAAAAACGGAGCTGTTCACGAACCGTTTGACGATCTGCATACAACCGGACGAGGGAATCCACCTGCGTTTCATCGCTAAAGTTCCGGATCAGGGCATGGAAACGAGACCGGTGGAAATGGACTTCGATTTCCGTAACTCGTTCGGGTCAAAAGCGCTACCTGAAGCTTATGAACGGCTCCTGCTCGATGCGCTGAACGGAGATGCTTCACTGTTTGCACGCAGCGACGAGATCGAGCTTGCCTGGAACCTGATTGATGGAATCCGCGCCGGGTGGGAGAGCGAACATGCCTCGCCGTTGCTGATGTACAAGCCTCAGTCGTTGGGACCGGCGGCTGCCGACGATCTCCTGGGGCGTGACGGCCGATGGTGGATACACAACAGCGAGCTTCAACGTGGTGACCATCCAAAACCGGGGATGTGACCATGGACGATCGTTCACTCATCACAGTGTATCGATCCGCCGCTGACCTCGAGCAACGTGCTGCAGAAGAAATTGTCCGGGTGATGAATGCGGCGATCAACGATCGGGGAATGTGCTTCGTAGCGCTGGCCGGAGGAGAAACCCCCCGTCATTGCTACCGGCACCTCGGCATGGATCCCCTCAAAGATCGGGTGGACTGGAGCCGTGTTCATCTCTTCTTCACGGACGAACGTCCGGTCCCGCCAAATGATTCTCAGAGCAATTTTGGAATGGTCGAGAGATCGCTAATTCTCTTGATCGACATCCCGCAGCACAATGTCCATAGAATAAAGGGAGAAATTGCCATTGCGGCGGCGGCGCAGGAGTACGAGAGGGAACTCCGGACAGCCTTCGGCAAACAGCCGCTGCGGTTTGACCTGGTCCTGCTTGGAATCGGAGAGGATGGTCACACGGCTTCGATCTTCCCTGGTACCGATGTCGTTGAGGAAAAAACGGCGCTCGTGCGTCCCGTGGTCGATCCGGATCAAAACATCCGGCGTGTGACCTTGACATTTGCGATCATCAACAGCGCCCGGGAAATTCTCTTCCTCGCCTCGGGTAAGAGAAAAGCTTCAATTGTGCAACGCGTTTTCGGCACAACAGAATCCGCAAAGGATTTGCCTGCGACCATGGTTCGACCGGTCGATGGAAGGCTCCGTTGGATGCTCGATGAAGAGGCAGCGTCGCAGATCGAACCGACCATCGGCTTGTCATCTCACCCATCATTCTGACTTCAATTCGCATCGTTTGCCTTCCCAGTTCTCTTTTCTGATAAAACGATAGCAGTTCTCCATGCGTGAAACCATTCCGCTTTACTCACGTAAAGTAACACAAGAGCCACAACGCATTGACAGAACAACCAGGGAGGACGCGATGAAACGGCTCATACTGATTCTTGCACTTGGGACAATTGCCTGCGGGACGCTGTTCGCATTTCAGACCGGTGAACAGCAACTCTTCTCACAGGCACAAATCGAACGGCTCGAGAAAAGCATCGCGAGATCATTGGAAAGCGATATCCCGGACTTGCAGATCAACGGTGCGTTGACGCTCCATCGGTTCCGGGAGATTGCACCGGAATACGGCTGGGATCGCTGCATCATTCCGCTGATGCGTATCCTCAATGGTGAGGAGAACAATCCTTCCGCACGCCTGATCGCGGCCATGGCTTTGCATGAACTCGGGTCGTCGCGCGGCGATTTCGCCATTTCGCGCAATGCTCAATTCACCGACAATCCACGCGTGAAACGCTACTGCGTCATTCTTACCAGGACGCGGCTTCTGGAGCGAGGTAAACTCGCGAGCCCGCTACCCTCCCTGAATCCTTGAAGGCAACAATTAACGTCCGCAAGCAACCTCCGCCTTTCTCGACAAGCTCTCTCCGGATTCTCTTCCCGGGCTCGAAGGGCGCATTCGCCTGAACTTGAACGCCACCCTTCGTGTGTCGGATTTCCTTCTCTGAATGCCGCATTCTGTCGTCGTCAACTCTTGTGGAACAATGAAATGTTTCTTGTTGAGATTGAGCCACTTTTACGTGACATTTGCATGCCCGAGGGACAGGCACCTGTTTCGAAGGGGCTGATGCCAGGTTCAACTGGCTGGATTCATACCAAGCTGTGATTGGCCGAAGATCTCTGGAAGAGGAGCCTCACATGCGAGAAATCTTGATTGTCGAAGACGAAGAAGACCTCATCAATATCCTCGGCATCGTGTTGGAGGACGAAGGTTACAAGGTGACGAAAGCCTCCTCCGCCGAAGAAGCGCTTCTGCTGTGTCAAACCCAGCCCCCGGATCTGATTATTTCGGATGTCAAGATGGGGGGTATGGATGGATTTGCCCTCCTGGAGAAAATCAAAGCTACGGTATCGCTGAAGAATATTCCGTTCATTTTTCTGACATCGTTCGACGAAGAACAAGCGAGGAAAAAGGGACTGAGACTCGGCGCCATTGCCTATGTCACGAAGCCGTTCGATGTGGATCCACTCCTCGAGATAGTGCTCAAGCTTTCGCCCCCTGCGTGAACTCCCGCAGGTCCCCCCTGTGCTGAAACCTGAGGGGTCTAATCCGTGTACCAAACAGAAAGAGCTCTTCGATGCCAAACCCCGCACAGATCAGACCAGATCCATCCGAATATTTCTCGTATTATCACAAGTACGTTCAACTCGTCCCTGAGAACGACATCGTGCAGGCCATGGCTATTCAACTGAAACTGACGCTGGCGTTTCTCAGCTCTCTGCCCGCTTCCGCGGGGAACAAACGATATGCCCCTGATAAATGGAGCATCAACGAAGTCGTAGGGCATACTATTGACATTGAGCGCGTCTTCGGTCAACGGGCACTCTTCTTTGCACGCAAAACTCCGGGTCCGCTTCCGGGAATCGAACAGGACGATTGGATGAAGTTCGCAACGTTCGGGTCCCGGCGCCTGGAAGACCTGGCGGACGAGTTCGAGTCAGTCCGTCTATCAACGCTGTTTCTGTTCCGGCATCTTGATGCGGAGGCGTGGATGCGAAAGGGGGTAGCGAGCGAACGGGAATTCACGGTGCGCGCTATTGCATATATTATCCTTGGACACGAACGGCATCATCTCGAGATTCTGAAAACACGTTATGCCTGAAAGAGTCTGATCCAGGTTCTTTTCGTTTTGCTCGTCAATCCGCACGCGGGACCAGGTCGTCTACCTAAAAAGAAAATACGCGATCACGATCCTCTCACTAACCAAGCGAGATAGTATGCTTAAGAAGAAAGCTCAATGGAAAAAGGGGCGGGGTAAATTAGGATTGTTGGCTCCCCTTATCGGTGCATGGAAGGCCGAGGGCAAGTTACCGGTTGGAATTGGCACTGTGCGATGCACTCGCACGTTCACATCCATGCTGAATGGCTCATATGTTCAACTGAACGCGCGATGGGAGTTTGGAAAAGGCGTCTATGAGGAATTGGCGATCTTCGGATTCCAGGAAGGAAAGATCTCGTTCTGGTCCTTCACGTCGGACGGCAAACGATCTCAAGGAACGATTTCCGACGCACGTGAAGTCCACCCGGAAGCAATCGCGTTCGAAGCACAGATGCCTGCCGGGTTGGCACGTATGATCTACTGGCCGAACGAGGATGGAGGATTCAATTGGGCGGTCGAATCAAAAACGAAAAAAGGTTGGAATCGCTTCACCGAGCATCACTATGTACCCGCTTAGAGATTCGCTTATGAAACCTGCACGATCAAAGTAAATCTCACACCTGCCCGATCCAGTTGTTGTCATGACTATGGAACGCGGTCCGCAGCTCGTCTATCATGGACTGGGGGAGCTTCCCCTTGTTGATGGATTCGATGTTCTGCTGAAGGTGATCAAGGCTCGTGGTACCGACGATGCAGGAATCCACGCCCCACGTAAATGCAGTGAATCTGAGTGCAAGTTCCTGCCATGGCATCCCATATTCCAGGTTCATCGCTTTCCAGCGTTTCCAGTATTCCTCAGCGTAGCGCCCCACCGGACACTCTGCATAGCGCCAAGGCGCGTTTGCCACCGGTCGTTTTGCGATCATTCCCATTCCTCGTTCCTTCGCACGCGGGAGCAACCCATCGAGCACCCGTTGGTCGCAAATGTTGATTGAACACTGCAGGCTCCGGAATCGGCTGGAATCGAGTGCAACATGCAGGTGTTCATTTTCCCCCGAATACGCGGCTACGCGCACGGTTCCTTGCTCAACACTTCGCTGTAACGCATCTCCGACGGCTCCCTGACGCAAGACTTCCGCCGGGCACGAGTGGAGGTGTACGATATCCAGATAGTCGGTCTTCATCAACTGCATCGCCTGGCGCACGCCGGCCAGAACGCAATCGTATGTCCAGTCGGCGAATCCGGGGATGCCGTATCCGACTTTCGTTGAAATCACCACCTCGGTTCGACGATGCGACAGGAATTTCCCGATCCTCTCCTCCGACCGCTCATAGCCACGTGCAGTGTCAAATAACATGATTCCCATATCGACAGCGCGGTTCAGAAGATGGTCTGCTTCCTTGTCTGACAATGAACCGTCGCCAAGGTGACCGGCTCCCAATCCCAGTGCGGAGACTTTGATTCCCGTTGTTCCGAAGTCACGTATTTCCATCGGGTCATCTCTCCTTTGGATCATCTGGCCATCGGGCGATCGCACCATTTGTCCATCTCGCCATCTCAACAATACTCAGATACTCATCCACTCCACCACTCCACCACTCCACTACTCCACTACTTTCTACTCGCTTCTTGCTCATCTCTATCGAAATGCTGCATCTCTTTCGGTATCGGCAGCGAGAGCTCGACGAGTCCAGCGAACTTGCCGTCTTCGTACCAGGGAGATTGGTAAATCAGCTTCTTGATTCCACCTTTCTCGATAGTATAGACGTTTGATGTTCCAGACTTCAATAGCTCCGCGACTTTCGAGCGGGCAGGTTCCGGGTGGCACTCAAGCATGTTTGTCCCGAGAAGATCTGCTCCCCCGTCCCCGACGAATGTGAGGCAAGATTTGTCGTTGAGCGCAAGGATGATCCCATCCGGATCGCATACTGTAATCGCCGCAGGAAATTCACGTATCCAACCTCCCTCTTTCATCAATAAGTCCTTTCTACGTCCAGGGATTGAAGTACCTGGCTACTCCTAGTGTCTTGTCTCAGAAAATTGTTCAATATGTCCTGCGGGTGAAACAGCCTTTTTCTGCTTGCTTCCGTGCATTGGACAGACTGCGTGCGAGTCTTTCAAGACACACGAACGACTGAGAAAAGCACACACCCCTCTGCTCCCCTCTCACTTCCCACTACCCAGCGCTCGAGAGGGGACGTGTTGTTCTTGGGTACCGGCTTTAGCAGTCCCCTCTGTGTGCTGGATTGCGTTGAGGGGAGAGGGGATGTAAGGGGTGTGTGCCTTCTTCCTGAACTTGAGCTCGTGCGCCATGTCCTTCAATTCCTCCCGCCCGTCTTTGCGGCATTCAATCATGCTAAAAGTAACAAACAAAACGGGAACAACAAACAGGCACGCCGCGCCTTGAACAGTCCCCCCCTCTGCCAGCACGGCGACAGAATCGGAACGGAGTATTCCTCCGTATCCAACAGAGGCTGTTTTAAGGCTTCGGTGCACCGAGGGAAAGATGGATTGATTCTTTGGCAATGCTGCAGTATGTTCACAAGCGAGACTTTTTGGCGACATATTCGTTTATCTACCTGAGTACGGGGTCATTCACGTATGCGCATCACGCTCTGAACCGATGCTTAGGCTCCCCAGTCACCATTCCTGGTCTTAAGAAATAACGATAAGCTGGACACTATGGCAAAACTATCACGGTTTGTACTCCCTCTGACAGTCTTCGGCTGTTCATTGATCCTTTCGTCATGCAGTTCGAAGAGTAATGATCCCGCACCACGGTCGGGCGGGCGACCTCCCGCAATGTCGGTGAACGGCATTGTGGCGGCGCTGCAGCCGCTGGATAATATCGTGAACTCCTCGGGGACAGTCCTCGCATCTGAATCGGTGGATCTCGCTGCAGAAGCCTCCGGCACCATTCAGTCCATTTCATTTAAAGAAGGCGCTCACGTCAGGAAGAACGACTTGCTGGTGAAGATCAATGACGAAGACCTGCGGGCACAGCTGAAGAAAACGGAGCTTCAGATCCAGCTTGCAGCCGACCAGGCGGACAGGCAGAAGCGGCTCTTCGAGACCAACAATTCCAGCAAAGAGCAATACGACGTCGCCGTCAGCACGTTGGCCACGCTCAAAGCTGATCGTGAGAATCTTGTCGCTTCCATTCGCAAAAGGGAAATCCGTGCTCCGTTTGACGGCATCGTCGGTCTTCGGTACGTAAGCGAAGGGAGCTACATTTCTCCGACGACGCGTATCGCGAGTATACAAAAGATTAACCCGCTGAAAGTTGACTTTGCGATCCCGGAGAAATATGCCGGCAAAGTGCATGTTGGTGATCTGGTAAAATTCCACAGCGACGAGACGAGCCTGGAATTCACGGGAAAAGTTTACGCCGTTGAGCCGGAAATCGAGCCCAGCACGCGGACGGTGCAGCTACGCGCACTGTGTGACAACAAAGGAGAGACAATATTCCCGGGCGGCTACGTACACGTCGAATTGCGGCTGAAACAGGCTGGCGGCGCCCTCATGATCCCAACCCAAGCCATCATTCCTGTTCTGAAAGGACAGACGGTCCTCGTACGGAAAAATGGAGTCGTGGTCAGTGTGCCTGTCAAGACAGGAGTCCGCACGCCCTCTGTCATACAAATCACTGATGGGCTCTCCGCAGGCGATACCGTCCTCACGACAGGAATTCTGCAGTTGCGTCCGGGAATGCCGGTCAACGTGACTGTCAGATGATAATCTGTCCTTTGGCACAATCTGAGAAGATCCTCCTATGAGTCTAGCTTCCGTTTGTATCAAACGCCCTGTGCTGGCCATTGTCATGTCGCTGATCATCCTGCTGTTTGGCATCATCAGCTTCACGTTTCTTGGTATACGCGAGTACCCTGCCATCGATCCGCCCATCATCAGCGTGCGAACGAGTTACGCGGGTGCGAACGCCAGCGTTATTGAGTCACAGATAACAGAACCGCTTGAAAAAGCGATCAACGGCATCGCCGGCGTACGCAACATATCGTCGAGCAGCAGTCAGGGCAGCAGTAACATCACCGTGGAATTCAA
>QYQB01000245.1 GCA_007280275.1 bacterium
AAAGTGTAGCCCTAACGGGTTTCGAACCCGTATTTTGGCCTTGAGAGGGCCACGTCCTAGCCTTTAGACGATAGGGCCAAAAAATTGAGTAATTGGCAAATCGAAAATTGGGTAATTGGAAAGACTACATAGGATATCTCCAATTACCCAATTCCGCATTCACACAATTCCACATTTCTTGCTGCCCCGCTAGGGCTCGAACCTAGACTCTTCTGATCCAGAGTCAGACGTGTTGCCAATTACACCACGGGGCAATCGTAAACGGACAATAAAGTACAGAAAAAGAAAATCTCTTCCAATCAATTTCATATTCCCCCCTTCAGCTCCTTCACAATCCCCTCAGTCCCCGGACCTTGACATAGAAAGAGTGAGATCTTCGGTCACGCCGCATCGTGCTTGTCCCACCTACCTTGACTTTCGGGCCTTTTATTGGTATACTTTTTCAAGTTTCAGGCAGATTTCGCGTCCAGTATTGTGTTCATCGCCTTCGGAATTCATCTACATAGGCTCAACTGTCGAGAATCCAGGGCGAAATTTCTTAAAGGGAAAACGGTCAAAACAGGTTGGCTCCAAGCCTTGATTCCCTCGTCACTGATACTTTTTGTCACACCTACCACCACATCGAGATATCTCCCATTCGACGCAGTCCACAACCTGACCTTTTCCGTGGAAAAGGAATTTTCGGCCACGATCAGGTGCATTCCCCCCGCGCCTGCCAAACTGGTCTGGTCAGGCGGACGAAATGGCACCGGCAGAACTCTTATCTCGAGCGAGCGGGTAGCGAACCAAGTGAAGCTGTCTTAAAGAGCTCTTTGATTGAATATGATCACGAAGTACGGGTATGACGTTTTCTTCACAGTAGCTTTCTTCTGCCTCGCGGCTATTGTGCTCTCCCTGCTCTTTGTCGAGCCAAAATTCCTGAAATACGGAATTCTGGGTCTGTCATCCATCCTTCTGGCACTGACTATCAATTTCTTTCGTGACCCTGATCGGTCGGCCCCTCCGGGGGAAGGTCTGATCATCGCCCCGGCCGACGGAAAAATCATCGCTGTGAGGCTGGTGGACGAAAAGGAGTACCTGGGATCCAAGGCCACGATGATCAGCATCTTCATGTCACCACTCAACGTTCACGTCAACCGCAATCCGATGAGCGGGACTGTCGGGTACCTGCGGTACGTCAAAGGGGAATATTTCGCTGCGTTCGAAGACAAGGCATCCGAGAAAAATGAGCAAATGCTCATCGGACTTGAGAACACCCGGGGCCGAGTCCTTTTCAAGCAGATCGCGGGATTCGTCGCACGGCGCATCGTCTGTACGTTGAAGATGGGGGAGCATGTGAAAGCCGGTGAGCGATTTGGCATGATCAAGTTCGGGTCAAGAGTCGATGTGTTTATCCCCGCGCAGGCCGGTGTTCGCGTCAAGACAGGCGACCAAACGGTGGCGGGAGAAACAGTGCTGGCGGAACTTCATTAGTTCTTGCGGAGACACAGGGTATGAGGATTACGAGAGCGGTTGTTCCAAGTCTTTTCACCGTGCTCAATGCATTCTGCGGATTTCTGTCAATTCTCTACGCGAGCCAGGGCAGGATCGAAATGGCGGCGTGGTTCATCATTCTCGGAGGGGGCTTTGATGCCTTCGATGGGATCATGGCGAGAATCACGCGCTCCTCGAGCCAGTTCGGCGTTGAACTCGATTCTCTGGCCGACGTTGTCTCGTTCGGCGCAGCTCCTTCATTTTTGGTTTATCAGGCGTACCTGAGCAACCTCGAAAGCCTTGGAGTCATCATCAGCTCGATGCCGTTGCTCTTCGGTGCCATTCGCCTGGCGCGTTTCAACGTGCAACTCGTCGGGTTTGAAAAGGACCATTTCAAAGGGCTTCCGATTCCCGCGGCTGCCATTGCCATCTGTGCGTACCTGCTTCAGTACAACACGGAGCGTTTTGGTCTCAACGGCTGGACGGCCGACGGGCTGGCAATTCTGGTTGTTGTCCTTTCGTTTCTCATGGTCAGCAAAGTGCGCTATGACACCCTGCCAAAGTTGACGAAACGCGGGATACGAGCGCATCCCTGGCGGGCGATCGCATTTTCTCTCGCTGGAGTTGTTATCCTTGTTTCCAAGGGCAACTACCTGTTCTACGTCACGGCTGCATTCATTGGATTTGGGATCTTGAGAGCCATGTACGAGTGGATACGTTCGATCGCGACGAATGTGGAAAAGGACCCGGAAGGGGAGAGCGAGATTTCAAGCATCGACATCTAACCATCGCTGGAGAAACGACTTGTATCATTCAAAAATCTTGGTCACATTGAGGCAGTCGATCCTCGACCCGCAGGGAAAGGCCGTGGAGCACGGAGTTCATTCGCTCGGCTACGACAGCGTCCGGAACGTCCGTATCGGAAAATTTGTCGAATTGAATGTGGATGCGTCGAGCCGGGAAGAGGCCGAGAAAATCACGAGGGAGGTCAGCGAAAAATTACTGGCGAACCCTGTGATGGAGGATTTTAGCATTACGGTGGAAGAAAAGAAGTGATTGGTTAGCTCGCCCCGAGCGAGCGCTTTTTGCGAGTCGAGGGGTTGGTTAAATGGTTTGTTGACCAAACACCAATTGACGACATTCACCAATTAACCTGACGTGCATCAAACGGTTGATCTCCTTATGGCTCTCAAGTTTGGCATAGTCGTCTTCCCCGGTTCGAACTGCGATCACGATGCTCATTACGTCGCTGAAACGATCCTCGGGCAGGAAGCCCGGTTGATCTGGCACAAGGAATCGTCTGTTGGCGACGTGGATGTTGTGATCCTGCCGGGCGGTTTTTCCTACGGTGATTATCTGCGCTGCGGTGCGCTGGCCCGTTTCTCGCCCATCATGAAGGACGTCGTTCGTTATGCGAACAACGGAGGGGTCGTGTTCGGCATCTGCAACGGTTTCCAGGTACTCGTCGAAGCGGGTCTGCTTCCCGGCGTCCTTCTGCGTAACGACTCGCTCAAGTTCGTCTGTAAGTATGTCCATCTGAGAGTTGAGAAAGCGGGGACCCATTTCACGTCACTCTGCCGGAAGGGGGAGGTGCTGGAGATTCCGATCGCTCACGGCGACGGCAATTACTTCACGGACAGCGAGACGCTGAAACGGCTTGAGGACAAAGACCAGATCGTGTTCCGCTACTGTGATCGGTCGGGAAGTGTAACAGCGGGGGCGAATCCCAACGGCTCGATCTCCAATATAGCCGGGATCATCAACGAGCAGGGAAATGTGATGGGGATGATGCCGCATCCCGAGCGGGCGTCTGATCCCGTCCTCCATCACACCGATGGTAGGAAAGTGTTCGATTCGATTGTCGAGAGTCTTGTCAATCATTCACAATTGGTTTGAAAGGAGCGTGTGGGAGTATGAATCTCGGAGCGCCTGAAATAATCCTTATACTGTTCGTCGTTCTGATCTTTTTTGGTGCAAAGAAAATTCCGGAGCTGGCAAAAGGTCTGGGCACCGGCATGCGGGAGTTCCGCAAGGCCGCACGCGAGATCCAGGACGATATCGAAAAAGACGTCAAGCAGATCGACACAAAGAAAAGCGAAGAAGAGCCCAAAAAGTAGCAGCAGTCCTCCTGCGCCAGACATCGATGCGTCGCCCGGCGGAACAGAAGAGGGAGACGATTTGAGAAGCGGGCGATTGAGCGGTGTCCAATTCCTTCGCAACACTCCACAACCGGCAAGCTGCGGCAAGAGCCGAAGTGCGTCAACCGTATGAGAACGTTCGACTCTATTCAGACAGAGTTGCGCGCAGGACGAATCAACTGCGAACAGCTCACGCAGGAATACCTCGATGCCATCGAGACGGGGCGTAATCTCAATGCGTTCATCTCTGTATTTCCGGAGAGGGCGCTTGAGCAGGCGAGAGCTGTCGACCGGAAGCTCTCCGGCGGAACAGCAGGACCCCTGGCCGGCATGGTACTCTCCATCAAAGATGTGCTCTGCGTCCAGGGGGAGCGCGTCACCTGTGGATCGAAAATCCTCGAACATTTTGTCTCTCCCTACAACGCAACTGCTGTCGCCCGCCTCGTTGCCGCTGATGCTGTTCTCATCGGGAAAACGAACATGGATGAGTTCGCGATGGGCTCATCGACGGAGAACTCCGCGTATGGACGCGTGAAACTCCCGCAAGACACGACGCGGGTACCGGGCGGATCAAGCGGCGGTTCAGCTGTGGCGGTGCGCGCCGGCATGTCCACTGCGGCGCTGGGATCCGATACCGGGGGGTCGATCCGGCAACCGGCATCGTTCACCGGTGTCGTGGGTCTGAAGCCTACGTACGGCCGGGTGTCCCGGTACGGCCTTGTCGCCTTTGCCTCGTCGTTCGACTCCATCGGCCCGTTTGCTTTGACTACAAAAGACGCGGCCAGGATTCTGCAGGTCATCGCCGGACACGATGAGCGCGATTCGACATCTGCCCGTAATCCTGTCCCAGAGTATCTCGCGGCGCTCTCGCGCGATGTGAAGGGCTTGCGTGTGGGAATCCCCAAAGAATATTTCGGAGAGGGACTTGATCCGGAGGTTCGTACAGCGATCGAAAAAGGGGTCGAGGCCCTGAGGAGCGCCGGTGCAACCATCGGCGAAGTGAGTCTCCCGCACACTGAATACACAATAGCGACCTACTATATTCTCGCGACGGCGGAAGCATCGTCGAATTTGGCGCGCTATGACGGCGCACGCTATGGATACAGGGCAGCGCGGGTACGCGACCTCGCCGGGATGTATAGTAAGTCGCGGAGCGAAGGTTTCGGGTCAGAGGTCAAGCGCCGCATCATGCTTGGAACATATGTCCTTTCGGCAGGATACTACGATGCTTACTACCGCAAAGGTCAGAAGGTGCGCCGGTTGATCCGGGAGGACTTCCTCACCGCATTCAAGAGCTTCGACTGTCTGGTAACTCCGACCTCGCCGACAACTGCCTTCAAAGCCGGTGAGAAGGCAGACGATCCTCTGAAGATGTATCTCTCTGATATTTACACAACTTCGGCGAATCTCGCAGGAATTCCCGGAATCAGCATCCCGTGCGGAACAGACCACCAGGGTCTTCCGATCGGTCTCCAAATCCTTGGACGGCATTTTGATGAGTCGACCATCCTGAAAGTTGCTGACTTTCTGGAAAGCGCTTCTTAACTTTGATCGAGTTCACCAAACTTGTACCCATTCAGTGATATCCAGATCTTGTTCGTAATGGTTCTTAACGCAGAGACACCGAGGCCGCACCAGCCCGCCATGCGGCCCGCCCGAACGACTTGGTCGGGCGGGTCTGGCGGGGAGAATCGCAGAGAAAACAGATCAAAACCTCCGCGTTCCTCCGCGAACTCAGCGCCTCCGCGTTGAAAATTATAAAATGATCCTCGGGAACCACACTTAGAAACCTCCATATCAATTCAATTTCTATTGACCTATGAGCATACTCGTTGACAGGAACACCCGCCTGGTAGTGCAAGGAATCACTGGCGCCGAAGGAACCTTTCACACCAAGCAGATGATCGAATACGGAACCAGCGTTGTAGCGGGCGTCACCCCGGGGAAAGGGGGAACAACGTACCATGGAAATGAGAAGGATCGTTTTACGACCCCGATCCCGGTCTACAATACCGTCGCAGAAGCCGTTGAAAAGGAGAAGGCAAACACCTCGGTGATCTTCGTGCCGGCCGGTGGAGCTGCAGATGCTATTATGGAGGCGGCGGATGCCGGTGTCAAGCTCGTCGTGGCGATTACGGAGGGGATCCCGGCAAGTGATATGGTGAAGGTGTACGATCACCTGAAAACGCGCGGAGTCCGGATGATCGGGCCAAACTGTCCCGGAATCATATCGCCGGGAAAGTGCAAAGTGGGGATCATGCCCGGCTTCATCCACAAGGCCGGACGCGTTGGTCTGGTTTCGAGGAGCGGAACATTGACGTACGAGGCTGTCTGGCAATTGACCCAACGGGGCCTCGGTCAGTCGACCTGTATCGGCATCGGAGGTGACCCGGTGATCGGGACGCGGTTCATCGATGCCGTAAAGCTCTTTAACGAAGATCCTGACACTGAAGCCATGATTCTGATCGGCGAAATCGGAGGCACAGCGGAAGAAGAAGCGGCTGAGTACATCAAGAAGCATGTGAAGAAGCCTGTCGTTGGCTTCATCGCCGGCCAGACCGCTCCGCCGGGACGACGGATGGGCCATGCCGGTGCGATCATCTCCGGCGGCAAGGGGACTGCAGCGGAAAAATTCGAGGCATTCCGGAAGGCGGGCATTTACGTTGTCGAGAGCCCGGCGCTGATCGGTGAAATGATGGAGCGTGTGCTCAAGGGCTCCAGGGGCAGGAAAGCGGTCCCAAAGGGAAAGACAAAGACGGCGCGGAAGATACCCGGAACCAGGCAACGGGCGACACCTCAGGCAAAGAAGAAATCCGCCGCCCGCAAGAAATCGAGGTAAGGGGGATAGGGGAGATCAGAAAAATGTGTCGAAACTTCATCGGCACATTTTTTCTTTGGTCGTACACGAATCGTAAAGGGTGAAACCATGTGGGATGAAAAACGCGTCGGCATCGTCAGAGAAGTCTCGAGCTCCTCTGTCACAGTGGTGGTGGATCCCGAAATCACGACGCTCTCGAAAAAAATCGGCGCCAAGATCTATCATATCGGTCAGATCGGCACCTACGTTCTGATACCTGTGGGCCAGCTCCTGGTGCTTGGCATCGTGGCGGAGTTCAAGAAGGGGGATGTCTACGAGGGCGACAAGATGACGCAGCGGTACCTGATGGACGTCACGTTGATCGGATCGCTGAAGAAGGGAAAATTCGAAAGCGGCGTCTCCGTCCTTCCCACGGTGGATATGGTCGTCTACCTGCTCGAGGACAAGGATCTCAGGGCTGCGTTCTCGACCTATCAAAAGTTCAACTTCTCTGTGGGTCAGCTCTCGCTCTTCGAGAGCGAGCGGGCCTATCTCGATCCGAACAAATTTTTCGGCAAGCATCTTGCGGTGCTTGGATCGAGCGGTGCCGGCAAATCGTGCACGGTTTCGTCGTTGCTCCAGAAAGTTGTGGCGCTCCCCGACACCAACATCGTCATCCTGGACATCCACAACGAGTACAAGAGCGCGTTTCCCGACGGATGCCAGCATTTCGATATTGCGGCGCTCGAGTTGCCGTACTGGCTGATGAATTTCGACGAGATGGTCGAGCTCTTCGTTGACGCACGCGATGAAAACGCCACGGCGATCATCTCGACGCTGCAAGACCAGGTATACGTTGGGAAAAAGGCAAAGAATCCGCGCCTCGCGAGCATGATTACTGTCGACACCCCGGTGTTCTTTGATATCAACGAGGTGAGGGCAAAATTCCAGTTCCTGGACACTGAGAGAATTTCGGGAGGCACGGGAGGATCAAGAGAAGGTCCGCACAACGGCAAGTTTACGCGGTTCCTCATGCGGCTCAACAGCATGCTCAACGACCCACGCTACACGTTCATGTTCAAGCCGCGGGTCTGCACGGACTCCGAATCAGCCAAAGGGCTCCTGACAATGATCTTCGGCCTCGACGGCAAATCGAAGGTCACCATTATGGATATGAGCGGCATCCCGTTCGATGTCGTCAACACGATCGTTGCGCTTGTCTCACGCATCGCCTTCGACTTCAATTTCTGGAACCCCAACCGTCGTGATCTGCCCATTCTTCTTGTGCTGGAAGAGGCTCACAACTACCTCTCTCTCAACTCGAGGGGATCGACAGCTGCGCGCCTGACGGTGGAGAGGATAGCGAAGGAAGGGCGAAAGTACGGTGTCAGCGTCATGATCGTCAGCCAGCGGCCTTCTGAAATTTCGGAGACGATTCTCTCGCAATGCAACAATTTCGTGATCCTGCGGTTGTTGAACCCGGTCGATCAGGCGTACATCCGCCGGCTTGTTCCGGAGACGTTCAGCGGCCTCGAGGCTGTTATCTCGACGCTGCGGCAGGGGGAAGCCATCATTGTCGGCGACTCCGCCCCCATGCCGTTGCGGATACAGATAGATGCACCAAATCCGCCCCCGGCCAGCGCGGATATCTTTTTCTACGACAAGTGGAAGCAGAAAGCGATCTCGAC
>QYQB01000101.1 GCA_007280275.1 bacterium
CTCTTGTGTAGCCGCCTTTGAAGACATTGAAGCCCAAACCAAAATATGCATTTCTCGCTTCACCCACTGCTGCAATAAATGTACTGTCTTCTACATTGTTCGTCCTCGCTGGAAAGATGAAGTCCCACATCTGCTGTGATGTTTTCATCTCAGCAAGGGCTCGCACAACGCGGGCATATTGGAGGCGGTTCAGGTAGGAATTTGCCAGTGCTTCAAACGTCCCATCGGAGATATCGACATGGACGATCGTGCTGTCGTAGGCAGAGCGAAGAGAGACACTGCTGGAACGCAGCACAAAAAACTTGTCAACAGTCTGAGCATTCCACGGCTCAAACACATTGGGGAAGATCCAAAACAAGAGACGGACAACACCGAACGAGGCCGCAATCAATATCATTGTGGCCAGCGTTGGGCGTTCGCTATTGGTGGTCAATGGTAAATGTCTTGCCGAAGAGGTTCATTGCGGAAATTTCGATTGCTATCAATGAGACATCGGGGTATCCACGCCCAGGCTCCTTGCCGAGACCTCGAACGTTTCCCCCGATCGAAATGGGTCGTTCGGCCAGCGTTGTGAAGGTCTTGTAGTGCCTGCGCACGTTCCGGATCTCCGAGACGATTTCCTTCGCAACGGCAGGTTTCTTTGACGCATCTGCATCCCGGTATTTCCCAAAGAGAACCTCGAGATCCAGCAGCCGTTGTGATGATCCAAGAAGATGGAATGTTTCGCGCCCGGTTTTGTTATCCAGCTTAAACCAGTCGCGACCCTTGGGGAGGTAGTAATTCTTGCCAACCTTATAGTCACTCGTGAACTGTTTCAGGTCGTACGGAAAGCGGAGAAATATTTCGCCCGCGGCGTCTTCGTGAATCACATACACGAAGCATTCTCGTTTCAATTTTACCATCATTTTGATCTCATCCCCCGACTTCAACGTGGTATCACCGAGAAGTGGAACAAGGACGCGTTCTTTTCCATCGCTGGAAAGGACTGAGAACGACCACTCGAAGTTCACGTTGGGTTTGTCCTGGGCGAAGCCGATACAACAAAGGAACAGTGCGGCAAACGAGATCATGCGGGGCATGAGCATCCCCCTCCGGCTAATGGGCAATCTTTGAGATGGTGAGGTCCTTATCGAACATCGTCTGGCTGCGGGTTGGATTCTGCGCGCCTTTGGTTTTGCGTTTCACCTGATCTTCGACGTATTGCATCAGTTCGTTGATCGTCACCGTGTAGTCGTTGTTGAGATCCGCCTCCCCCTTCATTCCCTCGAGGAGGTAGTACGTGAACACACCGTGACCAAGCTCAGGATACTCCTGCGAAACTTCGCCGGCGGCACTCGCCGTGAATACGACGATGCCCTCTTTGCTTCGGGCAACGTCCCCCAGATACTGGTTGATGAGGTTGGACTGTGTAGGATTGACACCTCGTGCCGCGAAGTCCACGGAAATGCCCCCGCTGTGGCAGGCATCAGAAAACACCACAATTCTTTTCGCGGAGAGCTGTCGCATCAAGAGTGTCTGGATTTCCCACATCGGGTACGCCGTCGTGCCAAGGCGGGCGGGATCAGTATCGTGCGTAAGCATGAAAAGGTTCATGGGCCGGGCCGGATCGGGCGCCCCATGCCCCGCAAAGAAGATCATCACGAGGTCTTTGTCGATCGCTTGCGCCAGAAATTCAACGAGAGCCTGTTTGAGATTCGCAAGCGTAGCGTCCTTGTTTACCAACACCTGTATGTGATCGCGTTGGAAACCTCCACCTTCCGGCTTCTGGAGGAATTCTGCGAACGCCAGTGCGTCCTGGTCCGCGAACCGGAGAGAAGGAATAGCCTTGTTCGCATATTCAGAAACTCCCACGACGACAGCCCACAGCTGCGGCTCAACGCCCCGCTCCCTTGGCGTTATCACTGACTTCGTCGCCGGAGCTGCGACAGAGACATTGCCGTACACTTTCCTGCTTACCCCCCAGGACTTGACGATCTTCTCACTGTTTTTGGTCACCACAGTCAACTGGATCTGGTTGTAGCCGATGTAAAGCGGAATCTCTTCCGAGAATTCCTGTCCAAGTTGTTTCTGCTGGAGGTTGGTCTTCTCTGCAATATCGAGAAGATTTGCGGTCAGTCGGTATGATGCTGCTTCACACCAAAGTTTGAATTGAAGGGTGATTGATACTTTGTCCGCTTCGAAGTTGTTCGGCGGGTACGTGATCTCCAACGCCTGATCGGCGGTGAGCCGTTGAATGGTGATCGAACCGCGCGACTCATTTCCGGACACATCAGCAGCCCGGACAACAAATGTGTTGTCACCCAGGTTGTCGAGCTTGCCGTTGAGCGTGAATCCCATCGTGGTTAGACCTTGCACACGGTCCTTTTCCTGAGCATCCGTTGTCTGGAGTTTCCCTCCGCCTTTTTCGAGCTCGATTGCAGTGATTTTGTTCTGATCCCGAACCAGGCCTTTAATGAGAACGAGCGTACCGAAGACCTTGTTCGGCTCCCCGGGCGAGGTTAGTGTGATCACTGGCGGCGTCGTATCCCGGGGCGTCTCCCGGGCAGCCCAGGTTCTCAGGATTCCCGTCGTCGTCCCCATACAGAAAAGATCCGGGCCTGCAAACGACATTGCGCTCGCATACCCTTCCCTTATGGCGAATGACTTGATTAAAGAGCGATGGGGGAGATCATACACGCGCACCGAGCTGTCAGCAGCAGCTGAGACAAACCACCGGCCTTTCGGATCAAACGCGAGCGATGTGATCGGCTTGCGCGATTCATCGAACGAGGCCCGGACCATTGACGCATCCACGTCCCACAACCTGATTTTTCCTTCCGCTGATGTGAGGGCGATCCATTTTCCCTCATTACTGAAGGTCGCACGGAGGACGCGGATCTGACTGTCGGATTGCTTTATCTGATTCAATTCAGGCAGAGTGTAGTATCGGACCGACCCGTTTGCAGTGGCTGCGACAGCCTTCGTCCCTGACGAGTCCACGCCGATGGCGACAATATCATCATCCAGGGATCCCACGGACGAGAGCTTTTTTCCCGACACAGCATCGATAAGGCTGAAGGTCTTGTCAATTCCGGCAACCAGGAGGCGCTGCTGTGGTAACTCAACCATGGAGAGAATTGTCCCGGAGGGATTCTTGAATCCTCCAACGACAGTTTTCTTTGAGATATCCCATCGATCGATCTGTCCGGTAACACCCGCAGAATACAAAAGAGAGCTTTGCTTGCTGAGAAGGACGCACGTGATCAACACATTCCCTGCGGGCAGGGCTGCCCGCTCCGTGAGGTCATTCGCATTGTAGAGCTTGATAATCTTCTCCTGAGAGAAGACAGCGATAAGTTGTTCAGATGAAGATCCTGTCCCCGCTCGAACCGCTGACGGGAAAACAGCCACCGCTTTCAAGGGGTCAAGGTAGATCTCGCCCTGTGCGCGCCCCGGAGAGCAGTAGAGAAGGAGAAGAACTATCGATAGGTTGATGCGACGGTGCATGGCGATTGTACGATGTTCCAGATTTTTTGGCTGAATGTCAAGGCATGCACATTGTTGCTTCTAGGCATCGGATTTCCTATATTTTCACCGTCTTTAGAGGTAATCCCCACCCTGAAGGAACATCGACCCGGCATGCAAATTCGCAAGCTTCTTACTCTCATCGTCATCGCATGGCTTCTCCCGGCGGCTCTTTCCGCACAAACTCTTTCTGTGCAGTTCAAAGTGCGCGAAACCCGTTTGTTCGGCCTGAGTGGAGAGCGCTTTGCAAAACTTGAACTCTCCAACCAGAATCGCATCACTCCGCTCACGAGCGAAAATGTGAACGGGGGACAATTCTACTACTTTGTCTTTCGACCCGCCGGTGACTGGAAAGTTGATGCAGACTTCGTGAAGGAAGAGATCCCCCGACTGGTCCTCCGGCAGAACGAAAAGATTTACCCGATTGCTTCTGCGGGCGAAATCATGAGCGACACGACGAGCACGTTCGTCTTCCTGGGTTTCCCCAAGGAGTTGAAACTGTACCTTCCCTTCTCTTCACAGTTCCGGCTGCCCGACTCGACCATTGAGGTAGGATTTGTCATCCCTGAGGAGTACTGGCCCGGTTATTCGCTCCTCACGGAGGCTTTGAAGTCGACTGAACGTGCAATCGAAGAAAAGCGGTACCACGACGCAATCGGAGGTTGCGAGCAGGCTCTCCGGACAGAAGCATTCCTGATCTTTCCTCAAGTGACTCAGTTTCGCGGCCGCCGTACCCATACGTTCGAGAGTTTTCACAATCAGGGCATCTCCACTCTCGTCGAAGTAATCTCTTCGGACAAAAAACCGTTGAAAGAGAGGATTGGCCAGCTCGATGAGGTCAAGAAGACATTTCAATTCGTCCTGGATTCTTTGCCAAACCCTCAACTTGACATCACCGCGGCTGACTCCGCGGTCAAACGGCTGCTCGACTATGCAACGATAGCGACAAACCGGATCCGGACAGTTCGTGACTCACTTCAACGCGCCCTCGATGACCAGAATGTCCGCTGGATTGTAGAGGGTTCTGCCACGGGAAAAAATGGAAGCCAGTACCAGTATATGGTTGAGACTCTGGCGTACGCGTTCTCTTCCATGGACTTTTCCGACACGACCGTAAATCCGCAGAAGCTCGTCCTTCCTCCCGAGATTCAGGCCCGCCTGACGAAAGAAAACCTCGACGAATCCTA
The DNA here is from genome assembly GCA_007280275.1 of bacterium. Lineage (GTDB taxonomy): Bacteria > Bacteroidota > Ignavibacteria > UBA10030 > UBA10030 > UBA9647. Next base: position 4,692 of record QYQB01000101.1, read on the forward strand.
CACAACATTCGTCCGCCAGTGCAGTGCCCGCGTTCAACGGCGGTTGCCAATGTTTCCGCCGGAATTTCTGACCAACCTTCGCAAAGACACAGCGTCGTTCTTCCTGCCCTATTACTCCATGTTGCAGGCGGTCAACGACTACTACGCCGGAACAATGGACAGTGGAAAGACCGAGATTACGAATATCTTTCGTTCGTGCTATGTACCCGAACTGACGGCGCGATTTGACCAAATGAGAATTCTCCTCGACACCCGTCGGGTCGGTGGCAAGTCCGAGGCATTGAAGGTACTTGCCCAGGCTGCTACTGAAGAAAGCGCCGGAAATAACGACGCAGCTTCGGAACACTATCGCGAGGCCATGCGGATTGCGCCGGATTTCGCCTACGCAACGTATCGCTGGGGGCTTTTCTTTGCCCGTACGGGCGATCCGATCCGCGCACAAACGTTTTTCGAGCGGGCGTACCAATCGGACACGATGTACATCAGTGCCTATCGACAAGCGTACATTCTGTACCGGAAATCGGGGAATTACAAAGCGATGATCGATGTGCTGACACGCGCCCTGGAGCGCGGAAATGATTTCTGGGAAATCAACTTCAACCTGGGCCTCGCGTACTTCGGCGATGGAGATCTTGCACGTGCCATCAGGCAATTCGATCGCGCACTCGAGCTCAGTCCGAACAACTACGAAACGGATGTTCAGCTTGGACTCGCTCACCAAACTGCGAAGAATTACCAGAAGGCCCGGGAATACTTCCACCGGGCAATCTTGATTGATCCTTACCGAACGGACGCGGTGGAATTACTCAACAAGCTCAATGAGCTCCAGAAGAACGCCCGCTAGCGTATCTTTTTTGTTTTCTCGATTCTTCGTATATTTAGATGTGCTCGGGAATCCTCAAACCGGTTGGAGCTTTGAGGATTCTTTTTCATTTCAAGGGCAGAAAGCGAAACAGGCAGACACATCCCGCACATGCATACCA
>QYQB01000122.1 GCA_007280275.1 bacterium
ATTCAGGAGTCGATGGAGAGCCATCTGATGGCGTTCAAGGCGGAAGAGAGCCGACACACAAAGAAGACGATGGAAGTGAGAATGGGTTAAGAGCCTTCCAAACAAATAATTCCCGGGAATGATGCAATGAAAACGCGTTCAATTGTTGGACTAGTCGTCCTGGCCCTCCTGCTGAGTGGAGGCGACCTTTGCGCACAAACGATTGCGTACAAAGATCCTTCCGCCCCCGTGGAGGCACGAGTCAAGCCTGGACAATTCGAGCTCAGCGTTGGAAGCTCGTCGAGGCCCATTCGATTCAGCCAGCAGGTTGTGCTTTCGAAATAGATTGTAAGTCGAAATTCATTTCGACTCAAGAGCGCAAGTGTACGTAACTATTCTGTGGGCACGCTGCAGCGAGTTGTGTTTCAGAGGACTTCTCCCGGAAACTGATGGGAGAACCCTTCCCGTGCTGGCAACAAGGAAGAAATGGCGGCTTCCTGCTCTTTAGGCGAATAAGGTTGGCTCACACATCCTGCAATATTATCAGAAAAAGGCGATATTGTCTTGTCCACTTGAAGCCTTCGGTCAAATCTGTACAAAGTCATATGATGATTGAGAATCGAGCGATACGGTTAGGAATTCTATGAGCGCTTTACGAGATAACTACACACGGGGCACGGTCGGCGATTTCCTAAAGGAAGTTATTTGGCCTGGCTCAAAGCTCTCTTTTGTGTCCGCGTACTTTACCATCTATGCCTACCAGCAATTGAAATCCCAACTCGACGGAATCGACCATCTTCGGTTTCTCTTTGGTGAGCCCAGATTTATCAATTCGATCGATCCGTCAAAAACGAATCGCCGGGAATTCAAGATCGAAGATGATCAGCTTGTTGTACCCATCGAAAATCGAATGACCCAGAAATTCCTCGCGAAGGATTGCGCTGAGTGGATCAAGACCAAGGTGGAAATCAAGTCAATGGTCAAGCCCAACTTCCTTCATGGCAAGCTCTATCATTTGGAAAACTCCAATGGAACGAAAGAGTCAATCATGGGGAGTTCTAATTTCACTGTAAGTGGGCTCGGATTGGGTGGGAGAAATAACATTGAACTGAACATGGTGATTCAAGACCGAAGGGATTCGAACGAACTAGAAGAATGGTTCAATGGTATCTGGAAGGACGACACAGGACTTGTTGAAGATGTCAAAGACCAAGTGTTGAAATATCTTAACCAGTTCTATGTGGAAAATGAACCGGAATTTATCTATTACAAAACACTCTATCATATTTTCGAGAAGTTCCTCAATGAGCAGGACAAGGGAGGGTTGCTTAACAAGCAAATCGGATTCTTCGAGAGCGAGATCTGGAATATGTTATATGATTTCCAGCAGGATGGTGTAAAAGGGGCAATCAACAAGATCCTGAAACACAACGGATGCATTATTGCAGACAGTGTTGGCCTCGGAAAGACGTTTGAAGGGCTCGCCGTAATTCGCTATTTCGAGCTCTTGAATTGCCGCGTTCTCGTCTTGTGCCCGAAAAAACTGTCTAGCAATTGGACTGTCTATCAAGCCGCCCAGAACAACATTCTCAATCCCTTCCGCAAAGACAGATTCAATTACACGGTCTTGTATCACACGGACCTCGGCAGAGTGTACGGTGTATCCGATGCAAATGGTGTTGATCTGGAGAACTTCAATTGGGGGGCGTACGACCTGGTTGTCATCGATGAAAGCCACAATTTCCGCGGGAATCCGACGGAGAAAGTGTCCGACGACGGCGAGATACGACTGAACCGCGCCAAGTGGCTGATGGACAAGATCATTAAGCAGGGAGTCAAGACGAAAGTGCTCTTGCTTTCAGCCACGCCTGTAAATAACAACCTGCGCGATCTCAGAAATCAATTACTTCTGATTACTGAAGGCCGAAAGGATGCGTTATTTGAAGCCACACAAATCAAGGACATCGAGCTTTCGCTCAAGAACGCACAGACGCAATTCACCAATTGGGCTGATCCGAAGAAGAACCCGGATCGGACCGTAAAGCAGTTGTTGGAGCGATTGGATTCGTCATTCTTCAAGCTTCTCGATGAAATGACGATTGCACGAAGCCGCAAGCACATCAAGAGCTTTTACAATATGAAATTGATCGGACAATTCTCCGAACGGTTGAAACCACACGCGATCTATCCAAATATTGACTTGAAAGATCGCTTCTTTACATACGATGCGTTGAACAAGAAAATCCTTGAATACAAGCTTTCCGTGTTCAATCCCTCGGCATACATTAAGCCAGGGCTGGAAAAGAAGTATGAAGAACTTGGTGCAAGGCAAGTTCTCGCGTTTACCCAGAGCGACCGTGAACATTTCCTTATTGGAATGATGAAGGTAAACTACCTTAAACGGTTGGAAAGTTCGGTTGAATCTTTTGAAATCTCCCTGGACCGGACAATCCGCAAGATCGAAGACCTTGAGAAGCGAATCGCTGAATTCAAGAGGGCTAAGATCGACTCACAGGAAGTGGACATCGCTGAAGCACAACCTGAAGAAGACGAGTTGGAAGAAAATGCCGACGACCTGGAGCAATGGCAGGTTGGTAAGAAATTCAAGTACAATATGGCTGACCTCCGACTTGATGATTGGCTAAATGACCTCGCTGCTGACAAGCACGCCCTTTCCGACATCTATAACAATGCGGTGGCGGTCACTCCTGACCGAGATGCAAAGCTCAAGGAGCTTAAAGAACAAATCGCAAAGAAGATGAAACACCCGTTGAACGGCACCAATGACAAGGTGATTGTCTTCACTGCGTTTGCTGATACCGCTCAATACCTGTATGATTGCATCAAGGACTGGGCAACAAAAGAACTTGGAAAACATGTCGCACTCGTTGCCGGCGGTTTTACAAAAACTTCGTTTGGGAAAAACGACTTCGGGAGCATCCTCACGAATTTTTCCCCTGTGTCGAAGAACCGTGCTCGGATGCCTTCGATGCCACAACGGGAGGAAATCAGCATTCTCATTGCCACAGACTGCATCAGTGAGGGGCAGAATCTTCAGGACTGCGACTATTTGATCAATTACGATATCCACTGGAATCCTGTACGCATTATACAGCGGTTTGGACGTATTGACCGATTGGGCAGCAAGAATGCAAAGATCCAGCTCGTGAACTTCTGGCCCACCAAAGACCTTGATAACTACATCAACCTTAAGGAGCGCGTTGAAGCGCGGATGGCGTTGGTTGACGTGACTGCCACCGGAGAGGACAACATTCTCAACACGGAACAGATCGAAGATCTGATCGAGGAAGACCTGAAGTACAGGAACCAACAGCTCAAGAGGCTGCGCGATGAAGTACTCGATCTGGAAGACATGAACGAGAGCGTTAGCCTTACGGATTTTACTTTGGACGATTTTCGCGTCGAGTTGACAAACTATATTGAAAGCAACCGGAAGAGGCTTGAAGAGGCTCCATTTGGACTCTACGCTGTTGTGTCTTCCCCATCAGGGCAGCATGCGCATATTCTCGACCTCAGTAAGTTCTCCGATGCGGAAAAAGCGATTATCAAACCCGGTGTGGTGTACTGCCTGAAGCAGAAAGGGGACACAGATGGTAACGAGGAAGTGAATCCGCTCCAACCATATTTTCTCGTCTACATCTGGGATGATGGACAGGTGAGATTCAATTACACAAATGCAAAACAGATTCTGGAGATCTACCGTTTGATGTGTCAGGGAAGAAAAGAAGCCTTTCAGAGCCTCTGCGATCGCTTCAATGATGAAACAGGTAACGGTGAGAAAATGGGCGTTTACACTGAGCGACTTCGCAAAGCGGTGGATGAGATCGTTCGTGTATTCAAGAAAAGAATGACCCAGCGTCTTACGACAGACCGAGGGGGACTGATCATACCGAAATCGAAGCAGATCGATGAAGTCGACAATTTCGAGTTGGTTTCCTGGCTAGTGATCAAATAATATCCCAAACGACCAATTGCAAACCTGTAACCCCGATTTCAATTATGGCGAATTCGCCGTAATTAGAAGTCACGCCGGAATCGATCAACTTGTCGTTCTATCAAATCTGGAAAGCATCAACGCTGTTCTTATCCATCAGGGGCTTCCGCAAGGCGAACGATTGAAGCAACTCCATACTGTTGCCGTTACGCAAATGAAATCGTTGGTTTAAAGCAGACAGACAAAGGGATTGAAGTGACACGATGAGCATAGACATGAAAAAGCCGATCGAGTCGGCGGTGCGGGCGTTCGCAAGTGGTTCGCTGACACAAAACGCGCTCAACCTCTTCCAGATACTCGGCTATAGCACGGATCGTCAGGCACCCCTTTCCAGGCCGACGTATGCGCGTTTCAAGGAAGCGTTCATCTTAGCTGATTCTCGCTTCAATGCGGACAAAGCGCAGACGAAGCAGTGGAAGTACGTTGATTTGCTTTTCCAACTCACTAAAGATGAGGTGTCACGTCACAATTCGCTCTTCGATACCAAACAGGTGGACCGGACGATCATTGAAACGTACCTGTTCTTTGCCATTGAGCTCACAGCACGTGAATACAGCCGAACCTTTCTTAGCCACATAACACGGGAAGTGAACCGGCTCTTTCCCATGCCCGTGATGATCTTGTTTAAGTACGGACCATCACTCACGCTCTCAGTAATTGATAGAAGGCTTCACAAGCGTGATGAGGCAAAAGATGTACTGGAGAAAGTGACGCTAATCAAAGACATACTCATCGAGAACCCGCATCGAGCCCACATAGAGATACTAGTCGACCTTTCATTTGATAAACTCCTCAGCGCTTACGGGTTCACCAATTTCGTTGAACTGCACAATGCGTGGCGGGCAACCCTCAATATCTCGGAGTTGAACAAGAGGTTTTATCGCCGGATTGCCGACTGGTTCTATTGGGCTGTCGCCAATGTTGAGTATCCACTTGCGCCTGGAATCAATGACCAACAAGAAAGCGACTCCATCAATGTCATCCGGCTGCTGACCCGCATAATCTTCGTCTGGTTCTTACGCGAGAAGAGTTTGGTGCCGGACGACCTTTTCGATAAAAAGAAGCTCGAAGGCATTCTCGAAGATGCCGATCTCGGGTCAGCGAAGAAATCAAACTACTATCGTGGCGTTCTGCAGAACCTCTTCTTCGCAACACTCAATCAGAAAATGAACTCACCCAAGGAGCCAAAGAACCGTGAGTGGGTGAAGGAAAAGCGCGGCCCGAAGAATCAAAGCGACGATTTCACCATTGTCAACAAGTACCGGTTCCCGGAGTTGTTCAAAAACCCGGACAAGTTTCTTCAACTGGTATCGACAATCCCCTTCCTCAACGGCGGGCTCTTTGACTGTCTCGACAAGGGAAACGAGAACAAATACGTGGATGGCTTCACAAGGCGTGACAAATACCAGCCCGTCGTTCCCAATATGCTGTTTTTCGGTGATGAACGAACCGTCGACCTGAGCAAAGTATTTGAAGACAAGAAACGGAGCAAAGAGCCGGTCAAGGGGTTGATCCATATTCTCAACGACTACAAGTTTACCATAGCGGAGAACACGCCCATCGAAGAAGAAGTTGCGCTCGATCCCGAACTTCTCGGTCGTGTCTTCGAGAATTTGCTGGCTGCATACAATCCCGAAACCGGCATGACAGCCCGTAAGACCACCGGCAGTTTCTATACACCGCGGGAGATCGTGAACTACATGGTGGACGAGAGCCTGTTGGCGCATTTGAAGACCCGGATGTTGCAGGAAAATCCTGCTGCACTGGAGCTTGGTACCGACCAGACTTCCGTGTTCGGCAATGAAGCACGCAAGGGACAATTGAAGTTCGAGCGCAAGGTGGAACCGAACCGTTGGAGTGGCAACGAGGAAGACCTTGAGAAGCAGCTACGCATCCTGTTGTCCTATTCCGAAGAAGGGACAAGCCTCACGCAGGGTGAAAAAGAAGCACTCATAGAAGCGATCCACTCCATGAATGTGCTCGACCCGGCATGCGGCTCCGGTGCCTTCCCAATGGGAGTGCTGCTCAAAGTCGTACATGTCCTCCATAAATTGGACAAGGACAATGCAGCGTGGAAGGAACTGCAACGACGGAAAGCCATCCAGGAAACGGAAGAGACATTCAGGATCGGGAGCAAGGAGGAACGGGAAACCCGGCTTCTTGAAATCAACGAAGCATTCGACACGCGGACGAACTTTCCGGATTATGCCCGAAAGCTCTTCCTCATCCAGAACTGCATCTTCGGTGTGGACATCCAACCGATAGCCGTTCAGATTTCCAAACTCCGGTTCTTCATTTCCCTTCTGGTGGACCAAAAATACAACGACGCCAAAGAGAACCGCGGCGTCCTCTCATTGCCGAACCTTGAGACCAAATTCGTGGCAGCCAACACGCTCATCGGTATTGAGCAACGGATACAGGCAACGATGGTCAACACCGATGTACAGGCGTTGGAACGCAAGCTCAACGCCGTGCGGAAAGGAATGTTCTCTGCGCGGTCGTATCGCGAGAAGAAGGAACTG
>QYQB01000092.1 GCA_007280275.1 bacterium
CGGGCGGATGCTTTATGATATGCTTTTGCAGATCCCGATCACAAGGCGATCGGGATTCTCAAAACGGCAACTGCTCGCAAAAAGCGCTCACAGGCCGTTTTGGAAATTGCAGCCGGGGCCTGCTCATAGCTCTTGAGAAAACGGTAGGTGTAGAAAAGCCGCATCAGCTTTTGCTCGGTTTCTTGGAGGAACGGCAGCACTACGCTTCTCTGGACGCCTCGTTCCTTATGAAATCGGAAGGGGAGAGACCAAAGTGCTTCCTGAACGCTTTTGAGAAATGAGAGGGACTTCTGAAGCCGACGGCATGTGCAACATCAGAGACCGAAGGGAAGTCCTCTCGAAGAAGCTCGCGTGCCCTTCTGAACCGCAGCGCCAAGACGAAATCGTGAGTCGAGCACCCCGTCATTGCTTGCAGCTTCCTGTTCAGGTGCATGCGGCTTAGGTGAGCTTCCCTCGCCGCGGTGCGCGTGTCGAAATCAGGATCCCCAAGACGGCGCAAGACTATCTGGGCCATCTTCTGCAGGAACTTCTCCTCGTCCGGCGCGAGTTTCAGCGGACTTCGTTCGAGATGCCCCGATCGGAGTGACTGAAAAGACTGGCTGGCCAAGAGGTCCATGACATCCAATGGAGGCCACTCCCCTGCAATCGGGGCCCCTGGACGAAGGACAGAGCGTATGAACGCCCGCACGGACTGACCAGCGGATGTCATTGATCACCACAAAAATCGGATGGGCGCCCTCGGGATATCAAGGCGCCTTTCCTCAGTTCTCTGCCCAGGCAAGGTAGGGCAAAAGTCCTGCCAAATGAAAACCAGGCGACATGTTGTTTGATGGTATCATCTGTCCCGTCTGCCTGAAGTCGCCTGCCTTCAATCAATGTGAGCAAACACCGCTTGCCAAGCTTTCTCACCCAACCAGGGGGGACAAATAGGCACTATCGGACCACGATCATCTTCTTCGCCTCCACAAACCGCCTGTTGGGTTCCTGGACTGAAATCGCCTCAATTCGATAGAAGTACAAACCACTGGAAACCGTCGCATCCCATCTCACCTGATGCCAGCCTGCATTCTGTTCGCAATTCACAAGGCTTGCCACAAGTTGACCCAGCATGTTGTAGATAGTAAGCCGGACTGAACTTCGCGCAGGCAATCCAAACCTGATCGTTGTTGACGGGTTAAACGGGTTCGGATAGTTCTGGGCGATTGAGTATTCTTCGGGAATGTGACTCAATGCGTTGTCGATTGCGCTCACTTGGACGCCGATGCCCTTGAGAGCAATCGTGTCGGGCGAACTTGCGGCGTTGCTACTGAAAATGACTAATCCCGATGTTTCATCTATCGCTAATGCTTCAAAGCGCAACCCCAAAGCAGCGAGATTCCCTGGTTCAATCTTGGGGCCAAAGCTCGTGAGTGAGAAACCGTTGCCGATAACGGACGGGTATGACAACCTGAGTGTGTCATCACCGGTGTTCCGGATCACCAAAACAGTGTCTTTTGACCTGCCAAATCCGACCTTGCCAAAATCCAGCAACGTGACGGATGCCTTGAAGCGAGGACCAGGGCCAATGATTGCAAACGGCGCAGAGTTCTGACTGACACAAGTACTATCGTCTGCATCGCATATTCTGATTCTGCAGTAGTTCGATATCGTATTTGGTATAAGCCAGCTATACACACTGAACGATGCTGGGATGTTCTTGGCAATGTTGTTCCATCTGCTGCCATCGTCCGTTGAGTAAGCGATATCGATCTTACTCAGGTTGTTTTTTTGCCAGAGAATAGGTTGCACAGAACCGTACCGCCAGGCTTCATCACCTTGCGGGGAAAGCAGGACTAGCGACTTCGATTTGGCATCCTTTGTCTCAAGAACAACGCCCCAACCACCGGTAACCACAGCACGGGATGAATCGATAAAGGTAACGCACTCCAGAACAGATCTCACTCCGCTTTCCTGTGCAACCCAGGTATTTCCCCCGTCACTGGTCCTAGCAATCGAGCCATTGATGCCGACGCAGAGACCAATGCGTTCATTGTAGAAGTCAACAGAATTGATATAGTTTCCTGTGGGATTGTTCTGACTGACCCATGTCGTTCCACCGTCTGTCGTGCGAAGTATAGCACCAGAGCCACCACAAGGTCCATCACCGACTACCGTCGCGATGAGAGGATTGACCATATGCACGCCGGCCAGATTTGCTTGTGTCCCGGTTTGCTGTTTTGTCCACGTTGTCCCTGCATTTGTCGTTGTGTAGATGAGTCCGCCGGTTCCAACCGCTATTCCATGGTTCGCATCACAAAAATCAACGCACAGCAATCGTTCCCACATACCGGGCAAGTCAGCTGGATGTTGGGAAGTCCAGTGATTGCCGCCATCAGTCGTATGGAGTATGCATCCTTGCCACCCGACTGCCGTGCCATTGTGTCCATCGACAAAGCAAACACTTGTCAAGTACTTGTCGATTGGCTTGTCTTGTTTTGTCCACGTGGCACCTCCGTCAGTGGTCTTGTGAATGGATTCTCCTGCAATCCATCCAAGGTTCATGCTGACAAATGAGGCCGCCAGTGCCTGCGGCACTGGGTATGGCACAGATTCTTCCCACGTGACACCTCCATTGTGAGTTTTGAAGAGCGCGTAATCACAAAAAACTATTCCATTGTTCTTGTCGAAAGGAACAAACTTGAAGAATGGCCCCTCCCAACCTGTCAGTTGACTCTTCCAATTCGCGAACCGCCTTTCCCAAAGCACTGGCTCCCCTGCAGTCGTGAATGTAGCGTCTCTACTATAGAAGGTGCCGAGTTCGCTTGCGGCCTTGAGCCTGAAATGGTATGTCGTGTTGGGCAAGAGGGAAACGATGTTCGTGCTCTTGATAGGGTTCTGTTGGTAGCGAGGAAGCGGCGCGAGAGCTTGCTGATCAATCTGATTGCCGTAGTAGTTAGAGGTCCCATACTCAAATGTGTACTTCGAGATACATCCGTTTTCTTGAACGTTAAAATATAGCACCGCGCTATTCTGTGTCAGATTCCATGCCCCCGCATCGGCAAAGTCCGGTGGGGTTTTCTTGAACTTCTGTAGCGAGATCTGATACCTGCCCACCGTCGTAGATGTAAGAGTGACTGAAGAAAGGTCACCGTTCGCCAGACCTTCCAAACGATTTTGCCTCGTTTGGCTTCCTGGGGTAGAACCCCAATTCCCAGCCTCAGCATACCGGATACAATACACACCCGATCGAGGGATCAAAACTGAGAGCCGTTGCCTCGTCGCGAGGTTGTTATAAGCGCCATCATCGTAGCTAATGAAACCGGAAGCGTCCAGGACCTGGATCCGTCCCCCTAGAGTGGAATTCTTAGCGTTGGCGAAAACATCTATTGTGTCGCCGGCTGAAGCGTTGAACCTATAGTAATCTGCATCTCCCTCTGGAGATATTTCGCCTTCGTAAGTATCTCCTATCGAAATGGGCGTTGCCTGGGCAATCGAATTATTGGGTTCTTGTTCAATCAATTGACCCGTGCTGCTGATAACAAAGTAGTTTCTCGAAATCGAATACACGTTCCCATCATGCGCATCACTGATTCTTATCTTGGCGGTTGAAGTCGGGGTGGACGGAATCTGCCATAGGTATTTTCCTGAGCTCACTCCAGCTTGCCCCGTTACCGTAGCAACCGTTTCCCAATGAATTCCATCAACGGTGAGTTCGATTTTTATCTCCGAAACAGATTGATTCATCCATGTAATCATCGTTTGGTTGGCCGTTTTGAAGTTCTCACCTCCGATGGGCGAGGTAAGAGCCAGCTTGTACGGACCTGCTTTTGTCAGCTCAAAACCTATACTGTCCGAAATCGCACCAATGTTGAATATGTCCAGTCCACCCGGCAAACCATCCGATAGCAGTGCTGCAGGATCAGAATAGTCATTGATGACGACTCGGCCTGAGTTCTGACTGAAGCTGGCATTGTCCGGTTCACCGTTGTTGCTCGGGGATCCTTTGGGTCGATAGACATAGAGTTCATCATACGTGGTGTATGCATTTCCAAGGCCATCAGAATTCCGGTTTATTCGATACACCAGCAGACCCTCCGAGGGCAATGATCTCTCAAAAGTCCCGGATTTTTTTCGATATTCGAGGACGAAGTACTCAGTGGCTGAATTCGGTGAAGAGATCTTGAAGCAGTTGTTCGTCGATGAAGTCAGTGGATTCAGATAGTACTTTCCAGAACTTGAGATTTCCTGTATAGTGCTGATCCATTTTCCATATCGGTACTTCATGTAGGCACTCATATGCTGCGGAGGGTCAAGGGTCTCTTCCATCAGGTCCCATCTACTAACAGGCGAGAGCGCATCTAATGAATAGTGATACAAATCGGGTGCCCCAAGTGAATGAAACATTTCGTGGCATAGGACACCAACGCCGACCTGCAGCAGAGTGTTCTCAAGCTGGAAATTGTATGTGGTAATTTTTTTCCCGTTAATGAGGACATTCCTTGAATCCAAGGACGACATGTGCGGCCATAGCAAACTGCTCCATACTTCCGGTGATCCCTTCGCAATAAAACAAACGTTGTCCACATTGCCGTCATTGTCAGCATCAAGATTCTCAGTGGTAGGTATGCTGCCTTTGATCGCATTGATGGCGTTCGTCAGAAGTGCGTGTTCCCGCTCTGTTTTTTCAACTCCCGTCTTATACCCAATTTGATTTGTAATACTATAAGCGATGTAGTAGTTCCTGACATATTGATCCTTGTACGATTTGACGAAGACAGCATTCGAATCTGTATAGAACTTGCTTTGTATCTTTAGTTGTCCGTACGATACTTGGCTGTAATAGTTGTACACGGAATTCGCTGCTGAGGCGGTATTGTTGAACAATGAAGAAAAGAACGCTGGACTTTGAGTAAATTCTGTCTCGTCTGCGAAACGAACAAACACGACGACATTGATAAGCGTACCTTTCGTAGGGGCAAGGGCCAACGTGCTAATACCAGCCCGCTTACTTAGTTGAGTTGTGAGAGTCAAATGTTGTTCCAATTTGTCAAGTATGTACCTCTTGTCGAGGGATAACCACTTTTCTATCCCGAGAGCGGAGGGATTTGCTCTTCCAACAATATGCTGCGTGGGGAACAGTAACCCGTCCCTCTTTTCTGCATAGACGTAGTATCCGTATTCATCTTGTACGATTGTGAAGCCATCTTTGTCATGCAGCCAGCTATAATATTCATCTCCGCTTGCAAAACAATGCAGCACAGCCCCATCCGGCTGTCTGACCGTCTGAGGAACAAATCTCAGGGGGGCGGATTCAACGATTGAGAAGACTGCGAAGGCGAAGAATACCAGGGCGAGAATTCGAGTCGAATCATTCATGAGCATTCTCCTTTCTATCGGCAGCTACCAAGAGCCACCCTCCGCGGTCGCAGAGGGTGGCTCTACGAATATGCAAAACTCTATCTGGTGAAGGCCTCCAAAACCGTGATGCCCCGGAGGGCTTCACGGGACATCAGGTGATACTATTTCATGAGCATCAGTTTCTTCGTCTGCGTGAAGTTGCCCGTCTGCAGTCGATAGATGTACATGCCGCTCGAAAGTCTGCTGGCGTCAAATCGAATGTTGTATTGTCCAGCAGGACGCTCACCATCCGCAAGGACTGCCACTTCCCGTCCCAGCATATCATACACCACCAAGCGAACCTTCGTAGCCTCAGGTAGATCAAACCTGATCGTCGTTGACGGGTTGAACGGATTTGGATACGCGTTATACAGCTCATACGCAGCGGGTATTTCGGCTGCAGCAACATCCTCCATCAGCTGCTGAACGTTCATATCCATTGCCGTGGGACTTCCGCCTGATTTGGAAATGGTGATGACACCTCCCCTTACCACGGCCGTGGGAGCTGCATCATCGGCTTCTCCCTTCTGGCTGTCATAGAAAACCGCATTGGCGTGGTTCTTGTCCCAGATCTTCATCCGCAATTTGTCTGAGGTTTTGCTGGAGTGACCGTCGAAGACGCTCAGAAGGAAGCCGTAGCTGTCCGATCCGTTCACTTTCCCCGTTCCCTTCAGCGTTGCCCCTGCACCGGTGAGAACAAGAGATTCATTGGTGATGCTTGCGAAGGAGAAGGCGGTCGGCGAGAACAGGCCATCTGTTTTCAACAGAAACGTTGTAAGCCCGATGGGGAGTGGTTTGTTTTTCAAATACCCTGCGGCGAAGGCGAAATACCCTTTTCCGGCAAATGTGGGTTTGCTTGGGTAAGAACCAATAGGTGACGAGATAAGGCCGGCACCTGCGATTGATCCTGTATTCGCCAGCACAACGGGATCAATGTGCACAGTAGCTGGAGTGAGTTCAATCACGTTGATTCCGGGATCGCAAGCCGGGTACAGACCAGTCCACTGAGGATCGTAGACAGAACCGGTCTGATCACAAATATTCAAGAACAAGTAACCATCGGTCGCGGCGGATCCGCCAATCAAGTGAAGGTGACTGTTGTGCTGAACTGACCCTGTGAACGAGAACGATCTGGTATCGACTGATCCCACGTCGACGATGAACGTATCAAATCGCTGCACGTCACTTCCAGTGCCGATGACAACCACCACCTCGCCAGAGACGAGTGTCTCATTTCCATAGCTAGAGTAATCCATCCGATATGAGACTGTGAAAGGCTGGCCTCCGTACAGTCCTCCAGGAATCGTCCCGCTACCCACGGCAGTCCCAATAATGTGTGTGTCCGCAGCGGCAGAAGGCACGCAGAACGCCATAGCACTGAGGACACTCAGCCAGACAAGAACCCGAACGGTCTTCATAGCAACCTCCTTTTGTCATTGATGGATGAGAATTGTTGATTAGATCGATTGGAGCTTTTCAAGCAGGCTGTCCGCTGCAATTGCCGGCAAGATATAGCGGCTGTAAGGGGTTTTCGCACGGCGGTGTAACAAACTTGAGCGGTGGTGTAACAATGGCTGTTCTCTATGTAAGACGGTGCCCGGTGAACGATAGCCCCCGGCGAATCGGCCTTTTTGGCCAGACCCATTATTAAGAAGTGTCTACATTTTCAAATCTTCCTCTGAAATTCTCAAAAACGACTCATTGCCTTTGAGAGCCGCCGGCAAGCCGCTGGCACGTGAACCAGCTCGAGGATTGATTTCGTCTCTCCAAAGAAGCATATTTGCCATGGGACCTCGACAGACGATGGTGTGCAATCGCAAATTCCCACCTTCCTGTCAGTTTCGCTTCAGAACAAGAAAGACTGAGCGATGCACAACCAGCTCATCCGCCTTCGATCATTTCTCGTTTGCCTTTTTGTCTTCTCGTTCTCGTATAGCCAATCTCAACGCATCACACGATTCTTTGAAGCTCCTCGCCCCAAGTTTTCCTTCAAGATCGAGCATGTCACAGACGGCAAGTTCTCCCTCCCAGGTATCTCGGATTTCACTCAATCCGCCGATGGCTTGTTGTGGATGGCCGGGACTGGAGAACTTATCAGATATGACGGCTACGACCTAGTGTTCTATCGGACACCACTCACCGAGCCAGACGCAAAGTTCGCCAACTGGCACATGCGGGTTTGTGTCGATCGCTCGGGAATAGTCTGGGCCGGGACCCAAGGTGGGGGATTGAAAGCGTTTGACCCGAAGACGGAGCGGTTTGTGCGGTACCTGCCCGATCCATCGAATCCACAGAAACTCAGTCATCCGATTGTGACCGCTCTCCTGGAGGACCGGAACGGTATTCTCTGGGTTGGTACACCTCACGGCGTGAACAGTCTCGACAGAGAGAGAAAACAATTTGCCCAGTTCGCTGACGACACGAGTGAGACTGCCAGTGCCTGCAGCCACCGCGTTTCGAGTATCCTTGAAGACCGCAACGGCACTTTGTGGATCGGCACTCAGGCGGGTCTTTCACGTTTCGATCGGGCATTGAATCGATTCATCCGATATGGAAGCACCAGGGGCCCTCTGCTCCGGCTCCCTAGCGATACCCTGTTAGCGCTCTGCGAGGATAGAAATGGAACGATATGGATCGGCATGCCTCGCGGTTTGGTGAGATTTGACCCCAGAAGCATGAAATCATTTCTTCACACACCCAATCCCAAGAATCCGCGGAGCTTGAGCGATCGACCCATTACTTCACTCGCCACGGACAGGTTGAACAATATTTGGATCGGGACATTTGGGGGTGGGCTAGAGCTCTATGAGCCTTCGACAGGAGAATTCTTGCACTTCAGAAGCAATCCGCGTGATCCCACAACCATCCAGAAAGACTATATTGGTCGAATTTGGGCGGAGGGGGTGAGTTCTTCAGACACTACAACGGCGCCACACTCCCGACAGCGGGTCGCAGTTGTCTGGGTGATCTATTCTGAAACAGGAATTGGCCGGATCGTTGCGCGGAAAAATGAATTCCATAACATCCGGAGCACCGAACTCGGCTCTGCTGATGTCGGCGGACTCATCTGGGTATTGACGCTTTCGCACGATGGGACGATCTGGGCCGGGAATTGGCAGGAGCCAGGCGGTGGTCTATTGAATATTGATCTCAGAAACAATCAGACCGTAAGGTATTTGCACGACGAGCACGATGCGCGCTCTCTCACCAGCAATTCACTTAATCAAGCGCTGGAAGATCACAATCGTAATTTGTGGGTTATCGCCGGCAGCAAGCTTCAGCGGTTTGAACCAAAGGGCCGACAGTTCAGAAGGATTGCATTGCCAGCCGAGGTCCGCCGCATCTCCGAGGGTCGTGACGGCCTATTCTGGCTTGCTTTCATGGGCAACGGGGGCTTCTGTTTTATAGGGAAAATGGATCCCACGACGGAAACGTGCGTATCGTATGCACGGCCCCGCGAAAGCATCGGCGCTCCCATAGACAGTCACCCTCTTTTTATCTATGAAGACACATATGGTTTGGTGTGGATGGGAACGTTCAGTGGGGGGTTGTACTCTTTTGATACCCGGGTGCATACCTATCAAAGGTATGTCAGCAGCAATTCGGATTCGGCAACACTGCGGATCAACGCCGTTTCGTCAATCGTAGAAGACCCCACAGGCGACCTGTGGATCGGAACGCACGCTGGCCTTCACAGATTCGACAGGAAGACCAAGGCATTTCAATACATCCCTCACCTGACCTACGCACCGACAGCGCTCACGCAATATTTCATCCGAGGGATGGCATCTGATGATCTGGGCAATATCTGGATCGCGAGCGGTCCTGCGCTCTCACGTTTCAATATCCGTGACCGCAGATTTCGAGACTTTGGTCGCGATGAAGGACTCGGGATCACGAGGCTGAGTGTAATTCAGTACAATCGAGAGGGGCGCACACTGTATCTTGGCGGGATTGACGGTCTTGCCATCTTTCACCCCGATAGTCTCGGCGAGAACCCCCACATCCCAACCGTTGTGCTGACGAGCTTCAAAATACATGAGAAGAACGTTTCTTTGCCTGCACCACTGATATCTACCGAGGAGATTGAGATCCCGTATCGGGACAATTTCATCTCGTTCACATTCGCGGCCGTCGATTTCGTGAATCCGTCCGAAAACTTGTACGCATATATGATGGAGGGCTTCGACGGGGATTGGATCTATACCGGCACCCGTCGGTATGCGAGCTATACGAACCTCGAACCGGGAACGTATGTCTTCCGGGCGAAAGGGGCAAACAGCGACGGAGTGTGGAATGAAAAAGGAACTTCGATCCAAATTGTCATCACCCCACCGTGGTATCGATCCACATCGGCATATGTGTCGTACGCCATTCTTCTGGCGTGCTGCCTCTTTGCACTCGAGCGCTACTACCGAAGACGACTCACCGTGCACCACGAAATGCAGATGAAGGACTTTGAGTCGCGAAAACTTCGGGAGATCGATCAGATCAAGTCCCGTTTCTTTGCCAATATCTCGCACGAGTTTCGCACGCCTCTAACTCTCATTCTTGGTCCCATCGATCGGATCAAAGCAGCGTTGCGAGAACCCGAGTTGAATGAGGACCTGGAGGTTATGCGCCGGAGCGGACGGCGGCTTCTTCAACTGATTAATCGTCTGCTGGACCTCTCGAAGGTCGATGCTGGACAAATGCCACTTTGTGCGCGACTCACTGATCTCAAGCCGTTCCTGCAGGAACTTGTGTTCTCTTTCGTGTCTCATGCTGAACGCAAGGGAATTGCATTGAAGTTTGAGTCTTGTGAGGAGTCGATCGAGGTGTATGTCGATCGCGAGAAACTGGAGGATATCATTGTGAATCTCCTTTCGAACGCCGCTAAGTTCACTCCGCGCGGCGGCGAGGTTACGGTGAGCATCTCAGCCACAAAACCAATCGCGTCGGTGTCCGATTCTCATGTTCGAACTCCCGGCTTTGTGCACATTGCTGTCAGAGACACCGGCATCGGCATACCACCTGAAAAGCTCGGCAGAGTTTTCGACCGGTTCTATCAAGTCGATAGTGCAAGCGCTCGAGATCAGGGAGGAAAAGGTATCGGCCTGGCGCTAGTGAAGGAGCTCGTCGAACTTCATCAGGGTTCGATTACGGTCAGCAGTATCCCCAATGAGGGAAGCACGTTCACCATCGAGCTGCCTCTTGGCAGGCAACACTTGAGGCCAGATCAGATCATTGAAGATGATCAGGGGGCTGTCGTTGAGCCGGTTGCGCTGCGGGAGATGGAGGTTGAGACTCTGAATGCAGAGACCTTCGCGCCGGTTGTCCAACCCGAGGTATCCGCGAACAAACGCCCCACTGTTCTCGTGATCGAAGACAACGCCGATGTTCGACGATACCTCAGGAGTATTCTTGAAGAAGAATATCAGATTGAGGAGGCAACCCACGGCGAGGCTGGGCTCGCTATCGCACTCGAGAGTCTACCTGATCTTGTGGTGAGTGACATTATGATGCCTGGGATGGATGGGATCGAGGTGTGCAGAAGCCTGAAGACGGACGAACGGACAAGTCATATCCCGGTCATACTCTTGACCGCCCGAGCGTCTACGGAAAGCAAGCTAGAGGGTCTCGAGACCGGAGCAGACGATTATGTTACAAAACCATTTGAAGCGGAAGAACTGCGGGCAAGGATTAGCAATCTGATCAAGATTCGGCTGAAACTACGGGAGAAGTACCGTCAGGCTTTTATGATGGGTGCCATTGATCAACACGTCTCCTTTATCGACGAGCAGTTCTTGAGAAAGGTAGTCAGCGCCATCGAGAAGCATCTTTCTGAACCGGGGTACGAGACGGCAACGCTGGCCTACGAGGTGTGCATGAGCCGCATGAACCTCAACCGCAAACTTCAAGCGCTCACGGGCCACTCAACACACGATTTCATTCGGACGTTACGTCTCTACCGCGCCGCCCAACTATTGAGCCAGCATTCCGGTAACGTATCCGAGGTTGCCTACGATGTCGGCTTCTCGAGTGTCTCGCACTTTGCCAAAGCATTTCATGAACAATTCGGTGAGACACCGTCAGATTTTGTTGAACACTCCTCAAAGCCTGCGGCATCCTGACTTCTTGCCATCGACTCTCCGATGCCGCCTCGGCAATAGAATAGTATCGCAATAGCGGTTGAAAAGAGTATCCCAACTCGCTCAGGAAGAAAACTCGATCACATTTACATATCGTGAGAAACGTTCCGCGGAGGATGAGAGGCGAGACTCGAGTTAATGGCGAGTAGCGACAAACAGTGTTGTGGGATATGACAAAGAAAACCAAAGAGGCAATCCCGGATACCTGGAATTGCCTCTTTCCATTGTGCAATCTGGTAATTGTGAAATTGCGGAATTGGAAAACCCACCCTTCAATTTCCCGATTACCCAGTTCCACATTTCCACAATGTTTGGTAGCCCTAAAGGGATCCTCGAGCACCATGTAAATGCGTGCATGGTGATATCTCTGGGGCTTGACTGACGGCAATACCTAAGAAGTCCCATAATACTCAACAGATTCTTGCAGCTGACTCTTGTTAAAAAATCTCTTGGCGATGTGCCGTCTCGATGGGCTCAATGCCACAAGGTTCTAGGTTCAAGCCGGGAGACGAACTTCGCGCAGCTCGGAATCTTCTATAGTGTGTTTGAGATGCCATTGAATTCCCACGAAAGATAAGCCAATCCATTTGCCTTGATGAGCGTATTGTCTTGACGCGTCTATTTGTGGCAGGTGCCACTTAGTAGAGAGCCTTTGAATTTGCATCGGATTAGCAGGGCCGACAAACGGAGACCCCCTCCTTGTCAGCGAGCCCACAAAACTCCATACCATTTCCGGCATGGTTCCTTCCTTCACCCCTTCTGCGTTCAGCCTAGAGGCCCAGTCGAAAAGTGGTGCCACCAAGACACAAAGTCACAAAGGTTCTTGAAAGTGAAGAAAATTCAAAGATCTTTTTCGTGTCTTGGTGCCTTCGTGGCAAAGTTGATGTTTTCGACCGCGCTTCTAGCCGACCCGCCGGACTCGTTGTCTGAAAACCGAGTTGCAGGTTTCCTGGAAAAACCGTATCTATTAGTCGCACAAGTGGACGATTTCTGTCTCCTTTTGCTATTGATAGGACAACCATGAACACAAGAATGCGCTACAGGGATCTACCAGACTTTGTCGACCACCTCCAAAGCCAAGGCAGATATAGCTTCTCGAAAGCCGACGCCGAAGTCGCCACGAGCAACAACGGCGGGGCTCTCCGAAAAGCTCTCTGGAGACTCGAAGACAAGAAGCGAATCAGAATGGCGAGACGTGGCTTCTATGTGATCGTTCCATTGGAGTACTCACGCACGGGGATCGTTCCAGCCGAGTGGTTCATTGCGGATCTCATGAAGCACTTGGAGCAGCCGTATTACGTAGGATTGCTTTCTGCTGCTGCCATTCACGGAGCATCACACCAGCAGCCTCAAGAGTTTCATGTCGTAGTTCCGAAGACGGAAAGAGATATTCGAATCGAGGGGCTTCAAATTAGATTTTTCAAAAAGGGGAGCATGAAATCTTCTCCGACAGAAGAAGCAAAGACATCTACAGGCTATATGCGCATTTCAGACGCCGCTGTAACGGCCATTGATCTTGTCGCATATGCCAGCCGGGTTGGAGGACTGGATCGCGTGCTTACAGTACTCCAAGAGTTGAGCGAAAAGATCACGCCCAACATGCTGCTTGAGGCTTCAAACAGAGAGAAAAACCTATCCTACCTTCAGCGTCTTGGATGGTTGCTGGAACAGTCGAAGAGAGCTGATCTGGTTGCCAAACTAGCAGATTGGATCTCGAAAAAGGAGCCTAAACGAACGCCGCTTGATCCCGCTCTGCCAAGAAAGGGCTTTCCGCGGGACTCGCGCTGGAACGTTGTCATGAACACGAACGTGGAAGGCGAGCTCTGATACCGCGGGCAAATATTGTAGAGTGGCGATCAACCACTCCCTGGATCTCTGACGCACAGGTCGAGCAGGACCTGTTGATCTGTCGCGTTCTGATTTCTCTCTTCTCAAACCAGATTGTCGCGGAGAATCTTGCATTCAGAGGCGGAACAGCGTTACACAAATTATTCCTGAATCCACCTTCGAGATACTCAGAAGATGTCGATCTTGTTCAAATCAACTCTGGAGCGATCGGCCCAGTGATGGACTCTATTCACCAAGCGCTTGATGGTTTCCTCGGAACGCCTAAGCGAAAACAGGCAGAGGATAGTGTCACGCTGGTCTATCGCACGGATTCGGAAATACCCCCGGTAGTACCTCTAAAGCTTAAGGTAGAGATCAACACTCGCGAGCATTTCAGTGTGCTGGGATATCGGGAAGAACCATTTTCAGTGGATTCGAGATGGTTCTCTGGAAACTGCAAGATCACAACATACAACTTGGATGAACTGCTCGGAACAAAGCTCCGGGCGCTCTATCAACGCCGTAA
>QYQB01000049.1 GCA_007280275.1 bacterium
GCTAATCTTCCATGAGCGATTCCACTTCTTGAGTTGCTTCTCCCGTAAAATCGCATCATTGATGTCGTCGAATATTTCGTAGTAGACGAGCAAGTGCACGCCGTATTTCTGAGTGAACCCAGAAAGGAGATCGTTCTTGTGTTCGTAGATCCTACGTTCAAGGTCGTTCGTGACTCCTACGTACAAAGTACCGTTTCTCTTGCTGGCCAAGATGTAAACGAAGTAGTATTTCATTTCTGTCTGCTCAAGACGATTTCAGGAGTCATAGGTCGACGCACAGTTCTGGATTCCCGACAATAGAGTTCGGGAATGACAGGGGGAGAGAAGGAACAACACTTCGCTCAACGCGGAGCGCGGGATGCCTAACAAACTGAGTCAATGGTTCTCATCATAGCTCTTGATCTTCTCTTTGATCCCCGCCTCGGCGCCGTTGTACATCTCCTGAATGAACTCATCCTGGAAATTGTACACCCGCTCTTCGAACTTCATCGTGTCCACACGATCAAACAGCATTCGTCGGGCGCTTTCGATGTCTTTCCCGTAAATGTGGAACGAATCGGCGTGCCAGTTCATCCTTCCCAACTCGACCTTCTTGCCTGTCTTCGCAGCGATGCCTGCGGCGATGATCTCTTTGTTGAACTGATTGAAACCAAACATGTTCATGAAATTGGCTCCCCACGCGTCATTGCTCCGGAACCTGACATTACAATTAAGCCACCAAACGCCTTCCTCGTCCTCCAGGACCCTGTACCAGAGAGACTGCAAACACGGTGGATCGTAGCAGCTGATGTCCAGGTTCGGCATCCACGTTATCATCTGGGCCTGGCGCGTGAACGGCTGCTTCGATAATTTCTCGATAACGACGTCTATCTGATTGATCGTGAAGAAGCCAGCCTGTTGCGACTTTCCTCCCACAAGCTCGCGCCAGGCACCGTATGCCGCCAGTCTTCCATGATACGTATACTCCCACTTGGTATCGTTCGGGTCATTCATGTTCTTGACCCAGTGGTCCTTTGCGCCCATCAGTTCCATCGAATATTCCTTCAAATCATCGATCCCGCCCGGGAAGGCTTTGTGAATCATGGGATCGGAGAACGGCTCAAGAATCGTGATGTTCATCGTGGAGTCGATGCTGAGCGGATCGTCCGGCTTGTCGTACTGCGTCTTGAAACGAACACCATGGTTGTAGAGTTGAATCAGGGCTCTTTCGTACGCCTGCGCCAGCGTTTTTTCAGAGACAGTGAGAACCGGGATATTGCGTTGCATGTCAATGCTCCTTGATTTAGAGGCTCTTGTTGCTTCGAGGGTGGGAATGAGTACCGGGAGAATGCTCCCACGGCGCTTCGACGTGATGAAGTGTATCAATGCTTGACGAAACTACTGCAGTTTCCAATGAAAGGCAACACTCCCAAGAATGGCCGCTTGTGCATAATCTCGATTGGAAAAATGGTGGGGAAAGAACGTTCAGACGACAATCGCATGATGTTTCGATAACACGATGGTCAGATGTCCCGGCTCACCCGATCTCATTCACTGCATCGAACATCGCGACAACATTCTCCGGCGGGACGTCTGCCAGTATATTGTGCACCTGTTGAAACACAAAGCCGCCACCCTGCTTGAGGATGTTGACTTGTTGCTTCACGTGCACTTCGATTTCCTCCGGTGTTCCCTGCGGCAGAATGCGTTGCGTATCGCACCCTCCTCCCCAGAAGACCATCTCCTTGCCGAATTCGGATTTGAGGGCCCGGACATCCATTCCGCTGCAGGAGATCTGAACAGGGTTAATCGCATCGAGCCCGGCATCAATCAAATCTGGGAGCAGCTCGCGTACACCACCGCAGCAATGCAGCATCACCTTGACATCAGCCAGCTGTTTTGCCCGTTCCCACATGAGCTTGTGGCGCGGCTTGAAGAACTCGCGATACATTGCGGGAGAAATCTGCGGGCCGCTTTGCATCCCAAGATCGTCACCGAAGACGATGATATCGATGGAATCGCCCACAACGCCGAGAAAATGCCCAAGGTTCTTCAAGTGCATTTCAACGATACGATCGAGGAATGCGTGTGCCTGGTCGGGATTCTCGGCCAAGAGAAGCAGAAAACCATCATTGCGATAGAGAAACTGTCCCATCTCGAGGAGGTTTCCGCCGAACAGACCCAGAATCGCACGGTCGGTGCTTGATCGGAGCCGCCTCGCACCTTGCCTGTAGAAATCGTCACCTGCAGGACCATCGACCAGCGGTCCAGGCGGAGATGCTATCGCCGTCCACATCGACTCGGCCAGCGCCTCCTGGATGGCGTCGAGATTGTCCTTTTCGAAGAAAGGATAATAAGTTTGTTCAAAGTAGAGTGCGCGATCAGGCATCTGGGCGATGACACGTCCGGTCTTGGAACGAATGACCCATCGTTTCCCCTCGCGTTCGGGCAGCGTCCAGACAGGCATTTGGCAGAGCGTGCCATCAGGCAGTACCCAATTTGCCCAATCTTCATCGCGGAGGGCAAACCCCCGGCCGAGCTCTATCGTGTCAATTCCGAACCGGTCCAGCACGTCGTCATCGACAATCGCAAGTTGCTGAACCGGATCGTACACGCGGACAGGGCGAGGCGGGAAACCAAGATATTGGCGCAGTTTTGGATACAGGAGAGCTGCGATGCCGGAGGACCGATGGCCGGAGAGATCGACGGGCACGCGATCCGGTTCGCGATGATTAAGGGATGTCAGAACACGTTCTCGGGAGGTCATTGTTTTATCCCAGACTGCCCACAGCCTTTTCAACTTCCTCGAGGATTTCACACGATTGCACGATTTCTTTCATACGGGTGTGATCCGGATACAACGGGCGATCTTCATCAAGATGAGCAACATACTTCCGCACAATCTCTCTGGCTTTCCTCACACCGACACCGGCGGTAAACTCGCGGAAATCGAGCGCCTGAGACGCTGCCAGAAATTCGATCCCGAGAATCCCGTACGCGTTGTCCAGAATCTGCCCGTTCTTGATTGCAGTATTCATCCCCATCGAGACGAAGTCTTCCTGATCCGCGGCTGCAGGAATCGATGCGACGGATGCAGGGTACGATAGAATTCTCTGTTCAACGATCAACGTATCGGCAGTGTATTGACTAAGCATGAAACCGGAAAACATGCCAGCCCCTTTTGTCAGGAACGCAGGCAGTCCGACACTCAATGCAGGATTGAGCAACCTGTTCAGTCTTCGTTCTGACAGGACACTCACCATCGTCACGGCAGCGCCCACCATATCCATTGGAAGAGAAATCGGGCTCCCCTGGAAATTTGCGCCGGTCAGCGTAAGATTGTACTCGGGGAGAAATATGGGATTGTCGGCAACTGCGTTGAGCTCCGTCTCGACCTGACGCTTCGCGTGTGCCACCGCATCGTGGGCCGCGCCGATCACCTGCGGCGACGAACGCATCGAGTACGCATCCTGGACTTTCGTCTTGATCTTTCCGGAAAGAAGGTCGCTCCCCTTGATGCACGCGAGGATCGCCTGTGAACTTCGCACTGCACCCGGGAATCCCCGGAGTTCGTGCAACCTGACGTCATATGGCTTCATGTTTGCGTAGAGCGCTTCAAGGGACATCGCACAAGCGATTTCTGTTTGTTTCAACCATCTGTTGATATCGTAGAGATGAATTGCGCTCATCGCCGTCAGCAGATTGGAACCGTTGATCGTGGCCAAACCATCTCGGGCATGGAGACCGGGAATTGGAATGCCCGCCCTCTCGAGAGCATCCTTCCCGGGCAGCCGTTCACCGCGATAGTACGCTTCGCCTTCTCCCAGCAACAGGAGGGCGATCTGGGACATCGGAGCGAGGTCACCGCACGCTCCTACCGACCCTTTCTGACAGACAACCGGTGTAACGCCTTTGTTCAGCATCTCAACGAGTGTCAGTGTGATTTCCGGACGACACCCGGATCTTCCCCGGGCGTGCACATTGATTCTGCCCGCCATCGCCCCTCGCACATATTCGATCGGGGCAGGATCGCCAATCCCTGCAGCGTGATTGTAGATCAGATACCGCTGGAATTGTTTCACCTGCTCATCCGTCAGGACGATCTCGGAGAATTCCCCGATGCCGGTATTTGTACCATACATGATTTCCCGCGCCTGGAGTTTCTCCTCAAGCATGGCGCGGCACGCCTTGATCCTTTCGAGTGCGTCGGGATGCAATTCGACTTTTTCACCGGACCGGGCAACACGCACAAGCTGCTCAATGGTGAGTCCGGACCCCTGTAGAACGATAGACATGGTGTATTCCTTCGATTCCTGTGAGTTGTGGTTGACGGTTCTCCAATCCACGTACTGTGTCACAAAGCTACTGCAGATCAGCCTGAAAGGCAACAAAAAGAGCCTCTTCGTGACAATCATTTCCAACTTTTAGTCGGGCCCTGCGTCTAAGATTTTGGCGATGGATTCGTGATGCAAGAAATGCCCTTCGATGCTGTCTAATGTTCACGGAAATGGTTCACACAATCAAGGAGGTACGAATGACGCAACTTCTGGAACGGCAAACCGCCCCATCTGTAGCATTTGTCTATTCGTTAGCGGCCATGTTGGTTCTCTTTCTCCAGGGATGCGGCTCCTCCATGCAGCTGACAAGCAAATGGAGTGAACACAAGATCCAGATCGATGGAGACCTGAAGGAATGGTCAGATTCGACTCTGTTCGTTCAGAAGGACGACATTCGATGTGGCGTGATGAACGACAATGAGTTTCTGTATGTTTGCGTTATTTCATCCAAACCGAACCTTGGGCGACAGGTCATGTTCAGGGGAATGACGGTCTGGTTCGACCCAAATGGCGGTGAAAAGAAGACCTTGGGCATCCGGTTTCCAATCGGTATGGGAGGAAGGGACGTCATGACAAGGCCGGAGGCGGAAGAAAGAGACCAGCGAGGAAACGGAGTCGAACCAATGGGACGTCAGGCTCTCAACGAATTCGAATACGTCGGGCCAACAGATAAGGATCTTCAAAGAGTTTCCAGACTTCAGGGGCAAGGGGTTGAGATGCACCTGACGACGACACCAGAACGATTCGTGTATCAACTGAGGGTCCCGCTTGCGTACTCATCAGCGCATCCTTATTCTGTAGAATCACGCCCCGGCGCACCCATCGGCATCGGATTTGAAACGAATACTCCTCAGAGGCCCGGACCAGCCGCAGGTGGCGGAGAAGGTCGTGGTGAAGGCGGGAGAGGTGGACAACCCGGCATGGGCGGCGGGCGCGGTGGCAGAATGCCTGGCGGCGCAGGCCCAGGCGGCGCGCGACCAGAGATGGCGAATGTGTCGTTCAGCATCTGGACGCACGTCCAGCTTGCCGAAAAACTGCGCTAGAACAACTTCAAGGGTTATGTCATACCTCAGCTTGACTACTCTAAGGACATTCGTACCCGCATCGACGCTGTAACCCGGTGCAAACGCACCGGTGCCTTCGATAGGTCGTGACAGTGGAGAAATCCTCTTCTGGAATCCTACAGGGCTTGGCAGGGGAGCGATAACAGTGGCGTGATGACGAATTTGCAGATGAGAACAATCCCCGCCCGCTTCATGGATTCCTGAAGACCGGCGGGGAATGCCCGTGCGATAGATGACTCCGCGGTGTCTATCCGCGCTTAAAGAGCTTCTTCAATTTCTTCCGAAATCCCCCGCGCTCCGCTTTCCCTTCTTCGATGACCTTCCGCCAATCGTACTCTTTCGCAGGCGGAGCAGACGGCGGAACGCTCGCCTTACGCGTGTCAACGTGTCTGCCAGAGTGGGTTGTGGGACGGGTTCCTGGTCTTCTCGTATCTTGCCGGTGTTTTGTCGAGACACGCGGTCTGGCGGTGTGACGCGGATGGCGACGATCTGCCGGTTCTTTTTTCTGAGCCTCTCCTTCTGTACCCGGGGCGGCGGCAACTTCCTTTTTCGCATAGTCGAATCCCGGAAAGCGCTTCAACTCGTATTTCTTCCCGACAAAGAACTCGATGCTCTTCAAGTACTTCCGTTCCTGATTCGAAACAAACGTGATCGCATCTCCGCTCAACATGGCGCGTCCTGTCCGTCCAATTCGGTGGATGTAGTCCTCGGCAAACGCGGGGGTGTCGAAATTGATCACGTGTGAGATCCCCTCGACATCGATGCCACGGGCGGCTATGTCTGTCGCTACCATAACCCTGTACTGCCGCTGTTTGAATCCGGCAAGCGCCCGCTGACGTTGAGCCTGTGTTCGATTGGCGTGGATGGCTACGGACTTCACGCCATTCTTCTCGAGCCGACGCGAGATCTTGTCCGCACCATGCTTCGTCCGGGAGAAGACGAGCACACTGTCCAACTTATCGTTCTGCAGAATATGCAACAGGAGTCCCAGCTTCGTGTCCTGTTCAACGGTGTAGAAATGCTGACGAACAGTCTCCACCGGTCGCTGTCGCTCTCCGACCTCAATCATTTCCGGATTGTGCTGGATGGAAGCGACAAGAGCTCTGATCTCTTTCGACATCGTCGCAGAGAACAACAGCGTTTGCCGTTTCGCCGGCACGCGGCTGATGATCGTACGAACGTCCTGGATGAATCCCATATCGAACATCCGATCTGCTTCGTCAAGGACGAGCACTTCGACGCGTGACAGGTCGATGGTTCGGCGATTGATATGATCCAGAAGTCGGCCAGGAGTTGCTATGACGATATCGATGCCCCGGCGCAGGTGCTTCAGTTGGTTCTCCATGTTGACGCCGCCGTAGATCGAGAGACTTTGGAGTTCCGTGAATCGACCATAGGTTGTAACAAAATCTTCGGCCTGCTGCGCAAGCTCCCTCGTTGGAGTGAGGACAAGCGCTCTGACGTGTCTATGCGTACGATGGGCCGGGCTTTTCGTGAGATGGTGTAGCAAGGGAAGCACAAATGCAGCGGTTTTCCCCGTCCCCGTTTGAGCGCAGCCGATGATGTCCCTTCCTGCGACCGCAAGAGGAATTGCACGTGTTTGAATCTCGGTGGGAGCCGTGTAGCCCGCTGCAAGTATACCTTGCACGAGCTGGTCTGAAAGACCAAGTTTTGAAAATGGCATAAATAGGAATCCTTAAAAGAGTAGGAAAAATGATGAAACGCGCTGCGTAGGATGTTAAGGGGCTCAGATGGTAGGAGTGCGGATTGTCTAACGCTGCGGAACCTGGGCGAGCACACTCAATGGTGTGCGATCCTCGAAGTTCTTCCCAACAATGCCTTAGCTACTTGTCATCAGAGAGCGAGTCTCGTGATCCGCTTCCGATGCCTGAGGCACGGATGCGGTAGCCGCCATTGGCGGCAGATATAATATACCTCTATCCGCTGACACTTCCTACTACAATCTCAGCGGCCTCAAACGAGAGAAGCGAGAAGGGCGAATACGGTTCGGCGGATTGCGCCAGTCTCTTCATATCTCTATATTCATGACAGGAATCATCATTTCTGCGGACACCAAACACACTTCATGCGAACGACCTCTCTGTCAATACTCTTTCGAAAAGCCGGCATCTTTGAGGCGGTGGGACTTTTGCTCTTCGTTCTTAGTGCAGGCGCCCAACAACCGCAGCACGCAACGCTCATCGGCCGTGTGCTCGACGACTCCACCTCAGCGCCGCTCGCCAACGTCAATGTGTACATTGCCAACACAACCCTCGGCGGGAACACCGATGAGCATGGCGTTTTCGAAATCCGCACGATACCTGTCGGCATCTA
>QYQB01000074.1 GCA_007280275.1 bacterium
GGTCAGGAACCCGCGTCATGATGTTTCATGAATGGGGACGGGGGCCTGAAGCGCATGGGGCGGTTCACCGTACCATCGATTTCTATTGTTCTTGTAGGTTTTTGGGGGTGAGTGTTCCTTCTCTCGCTCAGGGATTTCAGTCGAGCGCAAAGCTGAATCTGAGCTCAGGCGCCTGCAAAAGGTGTCCACCATTGTTGTCTGGCGACACGGCGAACGCTGCAGACGAAGACCATCGCGTTGTTGATAAGCTAGTCCCGGGTCCAAAAATTAAGGTTGTGTTTTCTTTTTTCTTGGTTCTCAACGCGGAGACGTCCCGCCAACGGTGGACGGGATAAACTGCGTTCGCTGAGCTACGCAGAGGTATTAACGTCTTCTCCGCGATTCTCTGCGGTCTCGGCGTCTCTGCGATGAAAACTACAAGATGTTCTATTAGAAATGGCACTAGCTATAGGTCTCGACATAGTTCTGTGTAAATAAGAAGGAGCATAGCTCATGGCATGGACATGGATAGCGGGATACGTCCTCGCGGGGGCGCTTCTGTGGGTCGGACTGTCAAAACGCAAGAGTGACTCGAGGGCTTCGTCAAAGCAATTGTTTATCGTCGTAGGGATCCTTGGACTGCTCGCGATGATTGCATGGACGCTCGACGATCTTTTCCACTGGTGGGAGAGATTTCCAAAGGAGTTGGTCGGGCTCGCCGGTGTTCTCTTGATCATCGAACGGTGTGTTCGGATCATTCTCGCGCGAAGAAGGAGAGGCTCGATGCTTCTCGATCTTGGCAGAGTCCCCGTTCATGACATGATCATCAGTCTTTTCGCGGCGGTGGCTCTTGCCTGGATTGCCGTGATGGATCTTGTCGACATTACGCAGATGCTCCGCTGGACGTTTCAGGACATCTCTCTTCAAATTTTCGGCTTGTCCCTTTCCTTTGCAGTCATGATCCAGGGCATCAGCAGAAGGGGACTGATGGATCACGGTGTTTTCTATGGTACAGGGCTCTCCCGATGGGAACGGTTCGAGAGCTTTAGCTGGGAGAGAGAATCAACGACAATGTCCACGCTTGTTCTCCACAAGCGAACAACGATGCCGGTCTTCAATCTCATGACTCTTTCGGTCAAATCAGAACTCGCACAGGCGGTTGAAGAGGTGCTCCATCAACACAATATCATGGGGAATGGCGGAGTTCCGAAGCAGGAACGATGATATGGGAGACGGACCTTCGGTCGGATGCCTGCCAAGGTTGCTTTTCCTTGAGGTTCTCCTTAGATTCACGAAGTGTACGGGACCAACCGGGTCTCTCCAATTCACTGAAAAGAGGGTTTTGTGCAGCATAGCGCATTCGTACAGAAACAACAGCACGACCGTGAGGATGCAGAACTTTTGAAACGCGTCCAGCGAGCCGATCAACGCGCACTATCGTCTCTCTATGATCGTTACGCACCGGTGTTGTACCCTTTCAGCCTGCGGATGACAGGATCGCCCGAGGCGGCTGAAAACCTTGTGCAGGATGTTTTTGTTCAAGTGTGGGAAAAGGCGGCCAGTTACACATCGCACCACGGATCGGTGTATGCGTGGATGGTCGCTCTCTGTCGGGTCAAAGCCATGGAGAAGATTCGTCCGACCACCCAGAAACGAAAAGGTCAGGAGGATGAGGGCACATCGCCACGTGGTTCATCGGAAATCGAACAGAAAACCACCGTAGCGGAAACAATCGTCACTCTCAAGGGTTACACGGAAGAAGTTCGAAATTCCCTTAGATCTCTCTCCAAGCTCGAACTCCGCCTTCTGGAATTGAGCTACTACGAGGGGCAGAGCCAATCCGATCTTGCGCGAATGCTCAGAATTCCCCTTGGCACGATAAAAGCCAAGATGCGGCGCGGAATACAGAAGCTGCGTCAAGTCTCCGCGCAGGAGGCCAAATGACAGTGAAGACCGAAGAACGGCACGCGCAGCTCGAGTTGTGTATTCCTTATGTTTTCGGCCGATTGAATCCCGGCAATCGAAAACAATTTGAAGCGCACCTGACAACCGGCTGCGAACAATGCAGCGGAGAGCTCTCAGGACTGTATGGAGCGATTGCGCTGATGCCCCTGCTGTTACGACAGGAGGCACCACCGTCCGGTGTACGTCAGCGACTTCTCAGCCGGATTTCGTCGAAGAAGCCCGATCAACCACGAAATGAACGCCCCACGCCACAGCGCGAAAAAATCGTACCTCCGGTCGCACAATCCGGACACTCCTGGTATCTGTACGCCACTATTGTCTTGGGGATACTTCTCAACATAGCGCTGGCGATTTGGGTCAATCAGTTGGTAGGGACGACGGCCAGCAGGAGTGTGCAGATTGCAGATCTGACGAGTGAGCTTCACAAGAAACAGGAAGTGCTGGATTTTTTGAAGGCTCAACGAATTGAAATTCTGCCATTGGCCGGTGTGGATGCCGGCTCGGGCGCCTATGGAAAGTTGCTGTTGGATCCCGACAAGCGGAGCGCTCTCGTGCAGACAGCATCGTTGCCCGCTCAGTCCGAAGGCAAACAATATCAACTCTGGGCGCTGAAAGAGAAGAAGTACTTCAGCATCGGAGTCTTTGATGTGACCAGTGAAAAAGTGAATATCGTGAGAGTGATGGCTCTTCCCGCGGGCGAGAAACAGGACATCGAAGGCTTTGCGGTAACACTGGAACCCAAAGGAGGAAGCGTACAACCGACAGGTCTGGTTCAACTTCGCAGCGCGACAAGGTAAACAGTAAGAACGTAAGACGGAAGAAGCAAGATGTTCGGTAGCAAACAAAGGGAGAGCTTAGCTCTCCCTTTTGCATATTAAAGACGAGCTATCTACGCGAGTGACAGTGCCTGCTCGAAGTCTCCAATGAGATCCTCAATTCCCTCCACGCCGACCGAAATTCGGATCATTCCCGGTGTAACACCATGGTGTTTGAGCTCTGTGTCGGACAGGAAAATATGAGACGAGTACACCGGAATACTGACGAGCGTTTCCACACCGCCGAGCGACATCGCGTTGACGGCAATCTTGAGATTGTCGCAGACACGTGCAGCTGCCTCTACGGGAGAGCGCCCTTTTGAAGGCTTCACCTCGATGGTGACCATACCACCGAACCCGGACATCTGTTTTTTTGCCAGGTGATATTTTGGAAAAGACGGAAGGCCCGGGTAGAGAACGCGGTTCACCTTCTTATGTTTCTCCAGCGTCTTTGCCAACGTGAGCGCATTCTCGTTCTGCTTCCTGACTCGCAGCTCAAATGTTTTCAGGCTCCGCGTGAGCAGGTAGGCGGCAAAAGGATCAGCACACCCGCCGTGATGCTTCGCCAGTCCTCTCACCTGCTTCAGGAAGTCCGATGTTCCCACGACCACGCCTGCAATAATGTCGCTGTGGCCGCCGAGGTACTTCGTCGCGCTTTCGACAATGACATCAATACCATACTTGAACGGATCCTGGTTCAGGATGGAGGCAAACGTATTGTCGATCATGATCAGAATCTTCCTGCCGATCTTGCGTTCAGCGCTGCGCGTTCGTTTGACGACTTCAGCTATGTCAACGAGGTCCAGCGTTGGATTTGTTGGAGTCTCAAAATACACGATCGTTGTCTTCGGCGTTGCCAGTTTTTCGATCTGATCGAGATGATCCGGATGTACGTACTTCACCGTTATGCCGCTCTTTGGCAGCTCGTCGCGGAACCAGCGGTAGGTACCGCCATACAGCGCTGGCGTGCTTATGATCTCGTCTCCCGGTTTCGTGACCGCAAGGATTGCGGTCGTGACAGCCGCCATGCCCGACGAAAAAAGAGCCGCGGACTCTGCGCCTTCCATTAACGCGATCTTCTCTTCGACGTCGTGTACAGTCGGATTGTGATATCGTGTGTACACATAGACCGTCGGGTCGCCTTTGGCGTAGCGTATTGCGTCCTCGGACGATTCGAACCGGTATGTCGATGTCTGATAGATCGGAGTAGCCACGGGGCCTTTATAGGCGTAGAGCTTGTTCCCGTGAATTGCGCGCGTGGAAAGAGAAAGAGCCGAACCTGCCTGTTTTTTTGTCTTCATGGTTGTTGATCCTGCAATGAGAATGAAGAGTTTGCCTGTGTGACGGAGAATGTGGAATCCGGGCCGTGCTACTTGACCAGCAACAATCTTTTCGTATCTGTAAATCTTCGAGTGCTGATTCTGTAAAAGTACACACCACTGGGAAGAGCGGAGCCGTCGAATTCAACGCTGTACGAGCCCGCGGTGAGATCATCATCCACAAGGGTTGCTACCTGTTTTCCAAGCACAGTATACACCTTCACAACGACAGAAGCATCCTGCGGCACGTGATATCGAATGATTGTCTTCGGGTTGAATGGATTTGGGTAATTCTGTTCGAGGAGAAACGATGACACAGCGTTCAGGTCGTTGTGCGCGTATGTTTCGGATTTCTGAATAACGAGAACCCAATCACTGGTATCCGGTGGTGTGAAGAAAAGCGGCCCGCTCGTTTGGCGGGACAGAGAGCTGTCACCGGTTGAGGGATTGATCCAATGATAGTAAGCGAGTCCGGCACCAGGAAATGTCCTCAACTTTATCCACGAAGTGTGACGCGGAATGTAGGCGATGATCCGAAGTCCCGATGATGCAATTGGGACAAAGTCTTCCTGCGAGCGAAGGTCCACGAGCAGATTCTGGGCTGGAGTCGCGTTATACCATTGGATTTTCGCCATGATGTCTTTCAGGATCGTCATGTGCGAAGAACCGGGCAGATTCTTCGCCTCAACAGCGCTGTAGCGGGGCAGATGTGTGCCTGGGAGCTCCGGAGTATCCCACTGCCATATGCCGTTCGCTCCGTATGTCATGCCCACGAGTGCTCCCGAGAGCAGGGACTCATAGCTTGACTGCCTGACAGATGTTGCATCAATGCGGAACGACCGGACCTGTGTCGTATCGCCGGGTTGCCACAGGTTATTGTAGATGTCTTCGTACGTCGCTTCTCCATTCAGAAGCGGTTTCGTGTTCTTGTTGTAGAATCCTGTCAACGCCCCCCGCCAGGTAAACGCTCCACCAGCAATATGCGACGATTGATACATGTGAAAACTGAGCCACGTATCGCTGTTGTCAAAAAAATCGAAAGAAGCCCTATATGATTTTGGATGAACCGTGACAAGATGATCATCGCCCGAGGCATTCGTGAGCGTGCGGGCGAAGAGGGCCCAGAAGTCCCTCTTTTCGGTCGCAAAATACTCATTGTCGCCACCGACGATCCACAGTACGTTTGATCCGGCATAGCGTGCTCCGACATAGCGCGCGAGCAGAAGAGATTGCTCAACCGTGAGCGTGCGTGATCCCGGTCCCTGCGCGTAGTACTGCATCATGCCGGCCCAGAGTGGAACAAGTGCAACGACGAATCCTGAGTCGTTTGCCGCCTGGACAATCCGGTCGAGGTAATCGAAATACCTCGGATTAAGTTGTGAAAGGTTTTTGCTCATGAAGAAATCGGCTCCATACCGATTTCTTACTCCATACTCGGGAAAAAACTGGTGCGACATCACGACGATCTGAAGAGCGTTGAAACCCTTTCTTGTTCGATCTGCAAGATACGAGAGCATCTCGGGCTCACGAGATTTCCAGGTGATCTCCCAGGCCGTGTCACCGAGGTAGAAGAACGGATCACCATCACCATAGGTGAGATGGCGAGCGTTGGCGGAAACACGGAGACTCCCCTTTGCATAGAACAGATTGGATCCAGCGTATTTTTGCACGTTGATCTGGCCGTGAATTCCGTGCAATCGCCTGTTGGTCGTGTCATTGCAGGTGACAGTGTAGCCCCAGGTTCCCTCTATAGGTAGCGCAAAACGGACCCGGTAGGTGCTGTCACCATCCCAAAACCCGGCAACGTGCATCGTCATTCCCGCAGGTCCAAGCAGCTGGCAATCGATGGCGAGGTCTTTGTGTGGATTCTCATACGAGCGGGAAGAGAACAGGGTGACCTGCGCCATTCTGTTGGTTGTCGCCTGCAGCGCCTGGCATATCAGATGGGCAGGCCAAAAACTAAGTATGGTGAAATATATCCCAAAACGTGAAAGCACGATGTTCCTCTTTGTTGGAAGCAATCTCAAAAACTGGCGTGAAACGCTCCGTGCTACCGAACGTGTTTTTGAGCTAGGTGAGAGTCAACGTTGTATTCCACTTACCTGTTCCCGAGATTCGTTTCAAAAAGCCTCAGAATCCTCTTGTACTCATCCATCCAGCTTGTTGGCTCTTTGAAACCGTGATCTTCAACCGGAAACACAGCGAGTTCCCAGTTTTCTTTCTTGAGTTCGATGAGGCGCTGCGCGAGCCGGACAGCGTCCTGAAAGTGAACGTTCTCGTCGACCATCCCGTGACAAATCAAGAGCGCCCCTTTCAATCCGTCGGCGAAAAAGATTGGCGAGCTCCGGTGATACGCGACTGTATCGTCTTGAGGGATGTTGAGGATGTCAGAGGTGTAGGATTGATTGTAGTGTGCCCAATCCGTCACGGGACGGAGCGCAGCACCGGCTGCGAAAACATCAGGAGTGGTAAACATTGCCATGAGAGTTATGAAGCCCCCGTACGATCCGCCGTACAAGCCGATCCTCTTCGGGTCGACGCCGTAGTTCTGGACGAGCCACCTCGCCCCGTCAACGTTATCGTCGAGGTCCTGCCCCCCCATGTGCCGATAAATGGCGGTTCTCCAATCGCGTCCGAGTCCAGCGCTTGCGCGATAATCCATGTCAAGAACCGTATACCCTTTATCCGTCAGCAGATTGTGAAACATGTATTCGTGGTAATAGTCACTCCACCACTTGTGTGCGTTCTGGAGGTAGCCAGCGCCATGGACGAAGATGACCGCGGCGCCGTTTGGCTTTTCCGGTTTGTAAAGGCGGGCCGGTACATTCGCTCCGTCGCGAGCCTTGAAGGTAAGAAGGTCGGGCGCGCGCCAGTCATACGATCGAAATTCGTCCGATGAGGAGGAGGTGAACAGAACCGCCTTCGCGCCCGGCTTGTTCTCCATGACATACAGCTCAGGCATCTTGTTGCTGAAGGAATACAACAGGGCGATGCGGTCTTCCGCCGGAGAGATGGTGACTTCGTTACCCCCCTCCATGGAGGTGATGCGCGTCGGTGCTCCCCCCTCGAGCGGCATCGAGTACAAATGACGCTCGCCAAAATGTGCCTCATTCGAGCTGAAGTACCAACGTTTCTTGTTTCTTGAGATTCTCGGACCGTAGATCTCGAATTTCCCCCTCGTGAGCTGTGTCTTTATCTTTCCATCAAGCGTCACCGTATAAAGATGAGACCAACCGTCCTCTTCCGACTGGAAATAAATACGTCGGGAATCCGGAAGCCACCCGACGGTCGTTCCGAATCCGAACCCGCGAATCCCCGGTCCGCCGAGCCAGGCAGAGTCACGCTGGTGCTCGACGGTCGTCGTGAATTTTGCTTTTTCGACGTCAAGCATCACAATCCAGCGGTCCTTGTTGTCCTGCGAAGACAGCTGCACGAACGCGTGCTTTCCGTCGTCAGACCAGTTTGCAGCACTGAAGGAGACTCCGCGCGGCCTGAGTCTCGACCTGCTCGAATCGCCGCCCCCCCGTGGGAACAGACCCCCCGAATTGTCATCGAGTGCACGTTGCCGGAATCTCGGTCTGCCCGTGTCGCTCGCTGCCCTCGCGGTCATGATGCCCGGGATGTCATCAAGCTTGATCTGAGCGACAGAATCGAGAACGGTATCGTAGACGTAAAATTCACTTACGGCCAACGGCTCGCCGACCTTTGTCCGCCCCGGAAGATCCTCGGTAAAACCGCTTTCCGTCACGTAACTCGGAACGACCGTTCGTTTCGGATCGGTGGAAAGTTGTGTCAAAGTGAATGTGATGTAGCGCTCGTCCGGCGAAAGAACGAATGCGGAAGCATTCTTCTGTCCGATCGAGTACGGTTTCGGTCGCTTGAGATCGAGCGCTTCCTGGAATTTTCTTTGAGCCTCCCGTTCTGCTTTGCGCTCGCGAAGGACGTCGAACAACTGAAGCTGTTCCTTTTCAAGATACCGCTGGAGTTCGCTCTTCGCTCCATCGCGCGATACTCCGCTGGTCCCCTGTGAAAATCCGCCCCCTCCTTGTGAGAATCCTCCTGCTCCCTGGAGATTTGTCAGTTGAATTTCTGCCGATGTTTTGAGATCGCGCAGGAAGAGATTCCCCTGGCGCTCGAAGGCGATTTTCTGCTCGTCGAAGGTAAACCGTGGATTTGATTCCGGTGTCGTCGTGCTTGTGAGCTGGATTTCCTTTTTTGCCCGGATATCCAGGAGAAAAATATCCGATCCCTTTGCGTAGAGTCTCTTTGTTTTGTCTTTGTTGTAGCTGCCGAATCGACCGGGCAGCCGCCTTTGTTCTTCAATGGTAACGTGTCGCGGCGTTCCCCCCTTGGCGCTTACCACATACAGAGAGTCTCCTTCGTCTCCCTTTTGTCGCCAGTTGAAGTAGATATTCTCGCCATCTTCCGACCAAAAGGGACGACTCGGCGACGTTCCCATCCATTTCGGATCGCGCATGATCGTGTCAACGGTGAGCCATCCACGCGTTGGATTAGATGGTGTCCCGCGCTGCTGAGCAGGCAACAGCGAAACAAGGAGGAGGAGAACAATGAGTGAGAACGCCGATGTATGTGCAAGGCGCATGATGTAATCTCCGACGGTGAGGGTATGTTTGGCAAGCGTGGGGTCAAAGTAAAGAAAA
>QYQB01000332.1 GCA_007280275.1 bacterium
GAAGGAGGGGAGGTTTGGTGGTTCAATGTCGGAGCCGGCTTGTACGAGTCGGCAAACAAAAAAGGCCCGGTGCTTGGGCCTTTGGAAATTTTGAAAGATGGAGGTGTGTTCTATTTAGCGATACCGATCACCCCGCACGCCTCGCGTGGTCCTGCGTTTCCCGTCGGCTGTGTCTTCAGATCGTCTTCTTTTGCATGGACAATAACCGCACGACCGATGATCGAGTTCGGTCCTGAGAGCTGCATCATCGGATCCACCCATTCCAGCATCGCCATACCCTTTTCGTCTGCAACGATGTTGCCAAGATCGCCGGAGTGCCGCGTGTGGTCTGTCGGCGCGCCGTGGGCCACCTGTGTCGGGTTGAAGTGCCCGCCCGCACTTGTCAGGTCGGGCGCACTGCAGTCGCCGAATTCATGAACGTGAAATCCGTGCTTTCCGGGAGTGAGGCCCTCCAGGTGGGCAACGACCTTGACGCCTTTCTCTGTCTGCGTGAACGTGATCATTCCTTTGACGGTCTTGTCCTTGGCAGGAAAAACCACGGCGACGGCCTTCATCGGTTCCTTTTCCATCTTCTGCGTGTCGTGCTGAGCAATCGCGCTTCCCGCGATCACGCAAATCATCAACAGTACGTTAATGCTCTTCATATCTGCCCTCCGAATACTGGTTTCGCGGTGAATGGTTAATTGGTTCATTAACCAACTGACTATTTAACCATTTAACTGCCCCACTAATTCCCTAATCCAAAAAATGCACAAATAACCCATCGCGCAGTTTCGGTTCAAACCAGGTCGATTTTGGAGGCATGATCTTTCCGGCGTCTGCGATGGCGATCAATTCGTGAATGGATGTAGGGAACATGCTGATCGCGAGCTTCATCTCTCCCGAGTCCACCCGTTTTTCGAGCTCGCCTAACCCGCGTATCCCGCCCACGAAATCGATTCTCTTGTCGACCCGCGGATCTTTGACGCCAAGAATCGGATCGAGCAGGTGCTGCTGGAGGATCGTCACGTCGAGCCGTTCCACCGGATCACTCTTCGTCAACAACGCATCCGGCGCCGACAACAGATACCACTCGCCATCGAGATACAGGCCGAACTCTCCTTTCTTCGCAAGCCGCGGGCGGCCCTGTATGTGCGTCACAGAAAATGTATGCTTCAGCTTCTCGAAGAACTGATCCATGGACAATCCGCTGAGGTCTTTCACAACACGGTTGTAGTCGAGGATCTTGAGCTGACTTGCCGGGAAACAGACCGCCAGAAAGAAGTTGTACTCTTCGTCTCCCCGGTGATTTGGGTTTGCGAGCTTCCGTTCGCGTCCCACGATAGCCGCGGCTGCTGTTCTGTGATGACCGTCGGCGACGTATAGATACCGGATCCCTCCGAAGAGCTCTTGGAGATTCCGGATGGTGCCGGGGTCCTTGATGACCCACGCCTGATGCCGTATCCCGTCGCTCGCCACATGGTCGTTCTCGGTGGGCTGGCTCGTGACGTTTGCCACGATCGCATCGATGGTGACATTGTCCGGATACGTCAGAAAGATAGGACCCGAGTGCGAATTCGTTACCCGCACGTGGTTACAGCGATCTTCCTCCTTGTCCTTCCGGGTCAGTTCGTGTTTCTTGATCGTGTCGTTCAGGTACTCTTCCACCGACGCACAGCCGACGATTCCGTATTGCGTTCGCCCTTCCATCGTCTGCGCATACACGTAGAGAGCAGGGCCCGGGTCCTCAACGAGAACCTTCTGGTCGATCAGCTTCTGAAGATTCTCTTTCCCCCTTGCGTATACGCTGGGATCATGCGGATCAATCACCGGATCGAGATCGATCTCAGGTTTGCCGATGTGAAGAAATGATAGGGGATTCCCTTCTGCCTCCCGGCGTGCTTCGTCAGAGCTCAACACGTCGTAGGGTTTTGCTGCCACATCGCCGGCGAACTCAGGCTTTGGACGAAACGCTTTGAACGGTCTCACTGTTGCCATAGAGCCTGTAAATTCATTTTATTGAACCACGAAGACACAAAGAAAAATTACCAACTTGTTGTGAGAAACTTTGTGCCTTTGTGGTTAAATGTTTTGTATTGAGTGGTTCTCAGTGGAATGCGTCAGGATTGAAAACTTTCACCACTCTTTGAGCGATTTCGATGCCAACGCGTTCCTGGCCTTCGATAGTCGAGCCCCCAATGTGCGGCGATACGCTGACGCGTGGGTGGTTGATGAGCGCCTTCTGCGCTTCCGTGGGCGGCTCGGTCATGAATACATCAAGTCCCACACCTCCAACTTTGCCGCTCTCGAGAGCTTCGAGCAGTGCAACCTCATCGACGACACCTCCTCGTGAGCAATTGACGATGATGACGCCCTTCTTCATCATATCAAGCTCTTTCCTGCCGATAGCCGGTCCGGCCTTCTTGTCGGCTGGAATGTGCAGCGTGATGAAATCAGATTCCGCGAGAAGCTTCTCCCGGGTTGTGATTCGCACAACGAAATCCATGAGTGTGAACGGCGGATCGAAGGCAAGCACGCTCATTCCAAGACCGAGCGCCCGTCGCGCCGTTTCTTTTCCGATGTTGCCGAATCCCATCACGCCCAGAGTCTTTCCGTGAAGTTCGATCCCTTTGGAGTACTCTTTTTTGGGCCATTTGCCAGCCATCATCTCCATCTTGCTCACGTGCAGAAACCGGCTCAGGGCAAACATGTGTCCGATGGCAAGCTCTGCGACGGAGATCGCAGACGCTCCGGGGGTATTCAAAACAGTGAGGTCCCTTGACTTCGCGAATTCCACGTCGATGTTGTCCAGGCCTACGCCGCCGCGGGCAATGACTTTCAAATTCTTGCCGGCTTCGATGACCTCCTTCGTGACCTTTGATGCGGAACGGACGATAATGCAATCGTACTTGCCAATGTTCGCAAGCAGTTCTTCAGGAGAGTATTTCACCTGGTCAACATCGTGACCGGCGTCGAGAAGGATTTTTGCACCTTCCGGGGAAATGCCGTCTGTGATAAGGACTTTCATAGGAGCCTCCGTCTTCAGAGATAGGGATTCGTGGCCTGGGTTCTTGCGCTGCGTTCAGAGATGGACACCAACGTGAATTGTTGTCCATATTCGCTTTGCATCCCCTGGCTTGCTTGGCGCAACGTAAGGAATTTTGTTTGAATGGACAACTGGAGAACGACCGAGGTCGATATCGAGAACTTCTCACAATCAGGACTGCAAACGAGTGCCACTTCTATATAAGAATTCTTGTAGTTGCTCAGCGTGATTGCCACAAAGTCCCTAAGACACTAAGGAAAGCACTTCCATTACTACGATGTAGTGTGTGTAGCTTCAAACCTGACATACTTTGTAGTTTCATCACATTTTGCATGATGATATTTCTGTTCGGTGCTTTTGTGTCTTGTGCGCCAGAGGCGCATGAGCCTTTGGCTCAGTGCCTTCGTGGCTGAGTAGTTACGAATTCTTATGGTTAGAAAGGCACCAGCCGCTGTCTGCCGGCGTATCGGATACAACCAGGGGGGAGTACGATACTTGTTCTGTGAATCAAAAAAATCATATATTGCCGCTGCACAGTTTTCATTTCACTTCCACCTCAAGCTTGACAAAGGAGACCTGCAATGTCTAATCGAGCACATAATTTCTATGCTGGTCCCGCCATTCTTCCTGTCTCAGTACTTGAAGAGACACGCGATGCAGTTATGAATTTCGCAAACCTGGGCGTCTCGATTCTCGAGATCAGCCACCGATCGAAGGAGTTCGATGCCGTCATCCAGGATGCGGAAAAAGACGCACTCGCAATCATGGGTTTGAACGCCCAGGACTATGCGGTCATTTTCGTCGGTGGCGGCGCCAGCCTGCAATTTGCGATGTTCCCTATGAATTTTCTCCACACGAAAGCGGATTACCTCGTCACCGGCGAGTGGGCCACGAAGGCTGCAAAAGAGGCGAAAATGTTTGGTGCGGTGAACGAGGCTGCGAGCTCGAAGGACAAGAACTTCAACTATCTTCCGAGGAGCTACAAGTTCTCGCCTGATGCAGACTACGTTCATATCACGACGAACAATACGATTTACGGCACAGAATGGAAGTCGATTCCGGATGTCGGCAGCGTGCCGTTGATTTCAGACATGTCGTCGGATATGTTCGGCGTGAAGCGCGAATGGAGCCGCTACAGCCTTATCTATGCCGGTGCGCAGAAGAACCTAGGTCCTGCCGGCGTTACGATGATCGTGATCAAGCGTGCGTAT
Source organism: bacterium (assembly GCA_007280275.1). Lineage (GTDB taxonomy): Bacteria > Bacteroidota > Ignavibacteria > UBA10030 > UBA10030 > UBA9647. The sequence continues at coordinate 4,237 of QYQB01000332.1, forward strand.
CTCGAGGCGAAAGCCAAGGAACAAGTGCCGACCATGCTGAAATACAAGACCCACGTTGACGGCAAGTCATTATACAACACTCCGCCCGTCTTTGGTGTCTTCGTTCTCGGCAGGACGCTGAAGTGGATTCTCAAGGAGGGAGGACTCGATGCGATCGAGGCGCGCAACCAGAAGAAGGCAAAAATGATTTACGATGTGATCGACGCACGTCCTGACTTCCATAAGGGGACCGTGACCGACAAGTCAGACAGATCGATCATGAACCTGACGTGGAACCTCCCGACTCCCGAGTTGGAGGATAAGTTCTTGGCAGAGGCGAAGAAGAAACAGATGGTGGGATTGAAGGGGCATCGCTCGGTCGGAGGCATCCGCTCATCGCAATACAACGCATGTCCGGTTGAATCGGTGGAGGCGCTTGCGAAGTTCATGGAGGAGTTTTACGTAGCGAACAAGTAGTCAGCAGTCATTTGACTGCCCTGAGGTGAGCACAATGAAGGTCGTCTTCAGCCGCGGTTGAGCTTGGCAGAGGGCGACCTTCAGCATTTCTAGTGGTGGTGCTCCGAGCCGCTCATGGTTTCAGCCCCGGGCAGTTTTCCGGCAAGCTTGTGAGGAGCGTGAATAAGTTGTGGCAGGCATTGAGGGCAAATCCACTGACTACCCCCCTTGAATTGCAGCGTAATAAGCGGCACAGATGCTTCTGTCTTCGCGCAATTAAGACATTCTTTCGGTTCTGTTGACACAAACACTCTCCGTTCTACTTATCGAATGTGCTTAACGGACAGACGCAGCACGTGCAGTCCGGACATATTCCATCTGCGGCACGAGGGAACCAGGGATGACGATTTGCATCAACTCGTCTTCCAGCTCCAGGAGCTGCGCACGCATGACTTCCTGGTACCGTTCGCTTTCCTTCACCAAATGTGGAATGAGCTTCTTGTAGTACTCTATCCCTTCCAGCAAGTTCTTCCTGTATTCGGCAAATCGTGCCTGCTCCCTCTCGGAAATCGAATTCAGAGCCTTCTGGATTTCGCTTTTCAAGTGGTCGATGTTCAACCTAATTTCATTGATGAACATGTTCGGTCGATCGGTCACGGTCATGAGTTGAATGCGGCCATAAATGTGTCCGACCATTTCTTCGAGCGTCGCGATTCTGGAGAAATAGGCCAGATTTGGACCCGGACATACCGCAACAGGGAGAGGAGAGGGTCCACACACGCCGTTGTTGTTCAGGGCCGTCGCCGCGAGGTCTTCGCAGAGGCAGGTTTTCTGGTAGAGTTTTCCGAGTCTTTGCTCCAACTCATCCGCTGGTAGGTTCATGTCTTCCAGCTGCTTGATCTTCAACCGCTGAAATTGTGACGACGCTGTGCAGATGGGATCTTTGGTGAACTCCGTATTGCTGCAGAGAAACTTCTTTTCGCATGGACTGCCGGGTTTTCCCTTCTCCACGCGTTGATGGAGCTGTTGCTCACCCGTTGTGTTGCGCACATTGTTGAACGGGATGCCAAGCGGAGAGGAATCACTGATGTAAAAGTCCTCTCTTTTTGCCTCGGCGAGTTGTTGCCTCGTCCTGTCGTCCACATTCGTCGCTTCCGGGACGAGGAGGAAGGGGGATCCCCAGCCCGTGCCATCGACCTGGTAAAAGTCGCGAAGGAACTCGTCTTCTTTCGTCGTGCCGATGCCACCTTGCACGGTGACCAGCACCGGCAATGGCTGATCAGGCGCATGCATACCTTTTGATGCCAGGGCGGCAGAGTAGAGCTCGTGAAGTTCGTTGATCAGTGTCGATTTGTTGGTCTTGAAGACTTCGAGGATCGGTCCGAGAAGATCGCCATCGGACGCAAATGCGTGGCCGCCGCAATTCAGCCCAGACTCGATGCGGTACTCCGAAACCCAGATTCCTTTCTTCGCCAGGATCTTGCCCTGGATGTAGCCAGATCGGTAATCGCTTACCTTCAATGTGACCCTCTTTCGAAGGTTTCCATGTTCATCGGGGAGAAAATCGGGGAACTGCGCCATATAATTGAACAAGCGCGAATTCAATCCGGCGGAGAGAACGACGGAGGAATTGAGGTCGCTCTTGGCAAATCCCCGCAGTGAAGACAGTGCATCCGAAAACTCGGGCGGGAGCGGTTGTCCGTTCTTCGGCGGCGCCAGGCGGTCCAGCTTCGTCATGATATTGACGTCGATCTCGCCGGCGACGATCTTTGTGCGAAGCTCTTGTTCAAGCTGAGCCCGTGCTGCAGAGTCATCAGTGTCCATCAAGCGGTGGTACATCGCTTTCAATGGCGATTGATCCGCAAGCATCTCGAAGTATTTTACAATTTCACTTCCTTTTTCGAACGCCGAGGCCCTGAGTGACGCAATTTGATCTTGCACGATTCGCTGGAGGAGATTGAGGTATTCGGTGATTCTTCGAGCGCGGTAATCGTAGTCTTTCGTCGTGATGGGGGTGTAGGTCTCGCCTCGCGCGAGCGCATGCTGTTTTCGCATATGCTCGATGAGTATGTCGTCGACAATGGAGACCACGGAGGATATACCAAACCGTGCGACCTTGGTCGGTGTATCGATGGAGAACGCCAGTCCCATCACCGGAATGTGAAATGTGTGTACCCGGGAATCCTGCATCTCGACCTCAATCAAAAATGAAAAATCAAGCCTCTATTTGCCTGGCGTCGAAGAATCCGACACTGAGCAAGGCAGCCGACTCGAATCAAAAAAACTCTTTTCAAAATAGGCAATTCCGGCTGCAGAAGCAAACCGGCTGTTTCCTTGGGAGGCTTGATTTTACAGGGTGGATTCGAATAATCCGCCGTTGTCCTGTTTACTTCATCCGAGTCGGCATGACTTGGAGGATCTCTTTTGCGAGGATCGTGATCAGGTTCTGTTTCCCTAAGTCCTAGTGTGTGAGGATGCTGACTTCCCTCACCGGTGGAATCTGAGAGTTCGGGAAAGCCCCAGAATATTCTGCCGGGGCTTTTCCGTTTTCGGCTGGTCAGGTGACCGTCAACCTCTGAGGTGACGGTCACCTTCCAAATGAACGCCTCCCGGGATGTTCCGCTGTCCCGGGAGGCAGTTTGAGTGAAGAGCTCCGCCTCCCCCTCGACGGCGCGGGACTCCATGAAACGATCCGAAGCCTCAGCCCTTCACTTCATGTCTTCTGACAAACGCCAAAAAAAATATGTCACGCAAAGACGCTGAGGGTAGACTGACATATGTTCTATTTCAAAAGCAGCAATTTGCGCGCCTGCGTGAAGTCGCCGGCTTCGAGCTTATAGAAATACACGCCACTGGTCAGACTTAAGGCATCAAACCGCACAGAGTGCTTTCCTGCATCTTGCTTGTCATTCACAAGTGTTGCGATTTCTCGCCCTAGGAGATCAAAAATCTTCAACTTCACGAAAGACTGTTTTGGGAGTTGGTATTCAATTGTTGTTGCCGGGTTGAACGGGTTTGGATAGTTCTGAGACAAGCCGTACGTCAGCGGTATTCCAGAGGCAGGTTCCGCTCCTGTTGTCGTCTTCTCTCCCATCAATTGTTCGAGGATGAACTCCATGTTCGTCTTGAGGTCTGTATGGTTCCACCGATATGGTCTTCCGGCGATGAAAACAAACTGTCCTCCTGTACTTTTGCTTGTTCCTCCGCCTGCTGGCTTCCTCCACACACCGATTCCTCTGTCGCCACTAAACGACCCTGTGCCTGTCAACAACAACTTGGATTCGGTATTGGTGAGTGTTTTCGAAAACACATCGTTGTTCATCTGATTGCCGAGTGTTCTCATCGTTGTCAAACCGGAATATGTTGCGGCAGAACCAGTAATTTGAGCGTCAAGTTCAGCCCAGGTGATTCCAAGATAGCTGGACATTGTCGAGTCGAGGAAATCACAACCCCATCTTGTCAAGAGGACAAGATTTCCGCCCGCCCGGAGATAGGAAAGCAAGGGGCTCCCAAACCAGCTCTTTTGATCGCCATTATACTCGTTAGCCAGCCAAACCACAGTTGAATACTTACCCAGAATGTCTGGCGGGACCGAGCCGCGGCCTATCGGTGCCGGGAGTGTGGCAGGGTAGCCGCCCGTGGGAGCTGTCGCAAAGCAATCCCAGAACGCTGTTAGGAATTTTCCCGAGAAGGCCTTGTCCACATATGCGCTTGTGATTTCAGTCGTATAGGTTGGGAAATCCACGCCGTTGACAAGCAGGATACCGCGATCGAATGTCGGATTAGTGACCGGGAGTGCCGGGTCCTTGAGTATCCAATTGTCTTTGTCGAGCGTTACACTTGTTACCTGCGCTTTGACCGTGAACTGAAAACTCTGGGTCTGCAGACTGTCGTAGACAACAAACGTTGTGTCCCCGGCGAGGGTACGCACCGTAATGTCGATTGGCATTTGGAAAATCGTGCTCGTGCGAAACTGCACCTGCTGGATCGTCAGATTGACCACATACTGGCTGCCATTTGGAGTGGAAGTATATTGGCTGACATACGTCGGACAATACTCTTTGTAGATCCATTGCTCGAAGAACCGGCGCAGATCTTTTTTGGAAACCTGTTGACAGATGTTTGTGAAATCGTCTGTTGTCGCCGTTCCATATTTGAGTCGAGGATCTGCAAAATATAATTTCATGATGTTGAAAAACGTACTGTCACCCACGATGTGCCTGAGCATATGAAGGACCCATGTTCCTCGGCCGCCGTTGACATTCGAGGGAGCTACACCCTTACCAGGGCCTATGTTGGCTGCGCCGCCATTTATTTCGCTGTTGAAAGC
>QYQB01000233.1 GCA_007280275.1 bacterium
AAATCGCGTATCGTCAGAAAGTCTTTCTTCATCATTGTTGTGCTTCCTTGAATGTTTATGCACGAATGTTGATATTCATCGAGTAGTCCAGACAAGGCCGGTGAAGGGATTGAGGGCTGACTGCGTGGTCATCAGCTGAACCTTTTCCTCCCGGCAGGTCAAGCCTTGACTAAGGTTCAAGTTCTATGCCAGGCGGCCGGTGCTGAGACGTGAACATTTTCAGGATGGCAGAAACGGTTTCACAATAGAAAGTTGATTGAAGTTAAGAATGCTTCCGACAAGAAGGTAGGTCTTTCCAAGAAAGGCTAAGGATATCTCAAGCATGGGAATGCTTCCGGCGTCAAGATGGGGCTGGCGGTGGCCAAAATCCTGTTGCCTTTGCCGCGGAGTTTGCGTATTTTTGTTACGCCAAGAGCCTGTTATGAAAATAACAGGCTTTTCGCTCATTGGAGCAGGGCCCAAATCCCGGTTTTCGGCCACATTTGAGGGAAACTGGCTCCCCTGGTAAGATGAGAGAGTTCTTTGGTATGACATGGTGATCATAGTTCAGTCGGTTAGAACGCCAGGTTGTGGCCCTGGAGGTCGTGGGTTCGAATCCCACTGGTCACCCCAAAAATTGTGGAATTGGGGAAATGTGAAATCTGTTAATTGAGCGACTGTTCTTTGGTGATGTCGTGAATCAAGCTGCAGAGTTGAGAGATCGGACAAGAGATTTCGCCGTCCGGATTATCGGGATGGCGGATCGGCTTCCCAGGCGGTTGTCGACAGAAATTCTCGCAAAACAACTCATCCGATGCACAACTTCAGTCGGCGCAAACTATCGCGCAGCGTGTCGAGCGCGGTCCCACTCGGAGTTTGTCTCGAAGATGCAGATTGTGCAAGAGGAAGCTGACGAAACCCAGTATTGGCTGGATCTGTTGTTCCGCATAGGCGTTTTGAAAGAGGAGGAGTATCGACCTCTCGAGAAAGAAGCCGGTGAGTTAACAGCGATTTTCACATCGTCCGCTGCAACTGCACGAAAAAACAAGATGTCCTCAAAACGATAGCTTTACAGAAATTATTTCTCCAATTACCCAGTTTCACAATTACTCAATGTTTCGCCCCCATCGTCTAGAGGCCTAGGACACGAGCTTTTCAAGCTCGGTACACGAGTTCGAATCTCGTTGGGGGTACTCGACTTACAGCTGCTCATTCCCACCTGCTAACACTTCTGCTAACAATTGTTGTAGCCCGGATACACAAGCCCGAATCTCGTTGGCGGTACGAAAATGCCACTCGATTTTTATTAAAATCGAGTGGCAATTCTCAATAGGAAGCTGATCTGGTAATCGTTCGACTAGCTCACGATGCCGGGTCAGCTTTTCGTGTCTTACAGCGTCCTGAACGAAGGACGAAGGATGCGTTCTTTAGAAGAGAGTCTAAGTGAAACAAAGCACTGCAGAAGGATCAAAGTGTAACGCAGAAACAACAGGAATGCGTCCGATGACAACTGGCAACCGTCAAACTCACAAGCCATATGGTCTATGGTCGCGGAACAGCAGTGTCATCGCTTGCAGTGTGTGGAGGAACGTACTCTGCTTCATTGTTCGCGCGTAACCTAGATATTTGTTAGCTACCTCAAGCGCCTTCTCAAATTGCTTCGCACGTGCATATGCGGCTGCAAGAGTAATACCGCATCGCATCTCCTGATCTTTGGTGTACTTTCTTCTGAGCGCAAGGCGGTTCGCCAGCTCCAGGGCTTTTTTCCCATTTCCCAAATCATCTGCTGGGCAGACAGCAAGGATCCACGCATATCGTTCAACCAGGTCAATATTATTAGGTGACGCTTTCAATGAAATCTGATAAAGGGCATACGCGTCATCCCACCTTCTCAAATTAACCAAGTATTCTCCAAATTCTAACTGAGCGTCTACGTTTCGAGAGTTTGCTCTCACGGCTTTTTGGTAGTAGTCTAGTGCGTTCTTAACAGATCCTTCCTTCTTAGAAATTCTGGCGAGCATAACCAGATTCATCTCGTTATTCGGAGACAATTGCCGCGCCGTTATTATTTGCTTCCTTGCCTCTTCTATTTCCCCTTTCTCGATGAACATCCCCGCTAATTTAATTCTGAGGTCCGCGTTCTTTGGTTCCGTCGACAGTAGCTCCTTGCAGTAGTTGATTCCCATTTCATATTGCCTGAATTCTGTCAGGATTTCTATGAATAGAATATGTGCCTCAAGAGCTTTTTGATTTATCGTAATCGCACTCTTGAGCAACATCACTGCCGGTTCATAGTGACCTCTGTACACAAAATATTTGGCCAGGTCGATTAGTTTCTTCTCATCGGATCCACATATTCTATGAAATGACGGCAGTAACGAATCGACGGTTGCCAGCCTTTGCATGTCGAGTGCCAGCTTTATTCGTTTTGTGAGGACCTCGCCGTCATTTGGATCGATTTCGGACAAGTGGTTCATCAAAGTCAATGTCCACGCATAGGTTTCACTTTTCGCTGCGAGGTCAAGATATTTGATTAAGAATGCTGTGTTGCGGGAATGAAGCACAATTTCATCATACAGAAGATCAGCAGGAGGGATGTAGCTTTCAAAATCACCTGCTCTCAGCTCAAACTCTGCACCCTTATTCTTGTCTCCCATCTTCTGATATACATTTCCAAGCAACCGATACGCCGGACCTAACGAGGGATTCTCCCGTATCAATCCTTCCAGGAGTTTCCTGGCCTCGTCGGTTCTGTCTTGCAGAAATGCGGCACGGGCGAGATTCAGGGAAGCATACGCTTTCAATGGGAATGCCCCCGTATTGGGGACTTCCACTGTGGATTTTGATACAGGAGAGTATTCTTTTATTGAGAGAACCCGATTGAATGAGCGTTCGGCATCTTGGTACGAGTTCATCTTTAGATAGGAATTGCCCAACCTGAACCAGGCTTGAGATACTTCCGGGTTTATCTCAAGAACGCGTTCGAGCTTTTCGATTGTGGCTTTCGTATCTCCAAGTTCTTCATCAATGAGAGCCGAATAGTAGATCCAGCGCCACTCGCGAGGATTCAATTCGACCGCCCGGTCATAACAAACCTTGGCTTCGTCATAGAAGAAATTCGATTGATATACCATTGCCAAGTTACCGACCGCCTGATCCGAAAAAGGAGCCTTCAGGGCTTCTTCGTTCATTTTCTGCAGGTAGTCAACCAATATCTTGGGTTGGCCAGTCAGATCGGGCAATGCTGGATTGTTGGTGGAAGCAGAGCGAGGCGTAGCTGACGGGTACAAGAACCAGAAGATGAGCGCTGAAATGAAAACAAGCAACGCCACAAGAATCGATATCTTGACGCGTTTGTTCTTTTTGAAAATCTCTCTCATGACCGATTCTTCTCGTTTCTCACATCGTAAGAGAAGTATGACAATGAGGTTTCACTTAACTGCACTTCGCCAATTGTTCATCCATAACGTCACTCTGGCCATTCTATCATAGGGAGGGTACGCGTGCATTCCTCCGGTCACAATATCGATCTGGCCGTCGTTGTTGAAATCGCCAAGGGACAAGCACAAGATGTGTGTGGGATTGTTGGCAATATCGTGTGAAGTGAAGTGCATCTTGCCGTCGTTCTCGAGCCAAATGAAACTCTGGGTAGTCGGTTTCTCCCATAGATTGAACGCGCTCACGGCAACGATATCAAGATCTCCATCACCGTCAACATCCAGACCGCGAGCACCATACGCACCACCGAAGTTCGCGATGCGGTGGAATTCAAATTTGTAATTCCCCTTGTTCTCGAGCCAATTGATGCCATGCCAGGGCCTTGGCCTGGGAGGAATGTAATCGAAAGCGTCACCGTTTGTGTACAGCATGTCAATGTCCCCATCCTTGTCAAGATCGACGAGGGAAATGCTGCTTGATCCAAAATCTTCATTTGTCGAACCGTAAACCAATTTGGCCTCAAATCCCCCCTTGCCGTTGTTGAGAAACAGGTAAATCTCCTCCCATTCCTGGCTCATGAGTGTGATAATGTCAAGATCGCCATCCCCATCAATATCTATCAGCTCGCAGTTGATGCCGCCGGAAAGAGATTGGAGGATGTGACTCTCGAATTTCCAGTTTCCCAAATTTTCAATCCACCGAGTTTCGCCGTCGTCGTAACCGAATTGAACAGCCGCGAGGTCCAAGTCGCCATCTCCGTCGAGATCGCCAGCCGTTACCGCAGAAGCGCGCGCGATCTTGTCAACGATGACATGTTTTGTGAAATTCATCCTTCCATCATTTTCCAGAATGATGATCGACCCAATCTTATCGTTACTCGGAAACACCATTCCGAGCGATGAAACAATCAAATCGAGATCACCATCCTTATCAAAATCCACTGCCTCAACATGACTTGGAGCAAGTATGATGTCGCCAAGAGCATGTTCAGTATACGCTCCGGCGGGAAACTGACGAATCCAGGTAACCTTGTTGTTCAGCGCATCACAAACAATGACATCGAGCAAACCATCCTTGTCCAGATCGACAGCCTGAAGATTTGAAATCATGGGAGGTTTCGTGAAAGGCTCACCAATCGGTCGAGGGGAGAGGAAATCAATCTTCTTGCCACGGGGTGCATCAAGGGTTGTGAGCTCTTCTCCTTTTCTTGTGAAGAGCTTGTCGATGATTTGAGACCATGTTTTTCCGGTCTTTGAAGACTCGAATTGAAGAAATCCGAGTGGAAGCCCAACGGTCAGCAAGATCGCTGCGAGAAGGATAATCATTGAGAAGCGCTTGCTTGTCTTCTCTCTTACCTGTCTCGTCTCTCTCATTTTCTTTGTTTCCATTGTTCTCTAAAGCACAATATCAGTTCGCATAGAATTGAATCAGAGCCGCAGCAATGATCAGGAGGAAAGAAGCCAGAGGGAGTAATCCCTTCAGCGCAATGCTTCCGTCTTGTGTTTTGTTGATCCATATGCGCCACAGGTTCCTGAAGCTGAAACCAAACCCAACCAGGACAAGAACGACCTGAAGCCACGGTACTGCCTGGGGGACAAGTTGAACCCAGGGAATTCCGGCCAGACCAAACAGGTTCCAACCCCAACCGAAAGGGTCGTTGAGTGATTGCTCGATAAACGTAAAATTAACAAAGAGCATCTGAAGGCTGAAAGCAATCCACACAAATAATCCAAGGGGCAGCAAGGCACCTGTCGAGGCAATCATCAGCTCAAATGTACTCTGAAGGGCACCTGATATCCACTTTGATATTCTCGTGACCGCATACATCAGCAATGGAAATATCAACAGGACACTCGACCAGATTACAACTGCATAGACTGCAAATAGCCACCAGTTACCTTTGTCTATTATATTGACGTAGTCTCGTATGCTCGACCAATGGCCCAGGTAGACAATTGTATATGCCATTCCGAGCACCAACATGGCCATTGCAGTCCAACCGAGGCTCATGTCTTTGATGTCTGCTTCACTTCCGAATTTTCTCCATCTGAACGTAACATTGTCATAGGTGCAGCTTCTGATGCATTCTGTACACATACCACAATCGATGTTCGTGTCGATGTTTCTCACGTTCAAGTCGTAGGGACAGGGCCAGCCCAGGTGACTTCCTTTTTCACAAAAATCTCCTTTACAGCCATGACAGACTTCAGAGCTGGTCCGTCTCAGTGCAAGACTGCCCAGTCGGGCATAGGATCCTATGAATGTATTGATGGGACAAATGAACTGACAGAACGATCGAAGCTTGAAGATCAACGACAGCGCAGTAGATGTAACGACAAAGGCCAGGATGGCATATCCTGTGGCCGATGGTTGTGCTACGAAGGTCGTTGATAACGTACCCGCTACGAGAAACGCAATCAACCGTAGCCAGCCGTTCGTGAGCCATTTCGGCCATGTGAGGTTCAATCCAAAGAACTGGTTCCGATATCCATTCGTTGACCCGATTCGTACGCCAGTAATTGACCGGCGTTGTAGGAACTCACCGACCGAAGGCAAAGGGCACATCAAGCACCACACTCTGCTGCCAAATGGAGTAAGAACTGAGATCAAGAGAAACAGCCATACCGTCCACACCAGCATCACACCCAGATTTCTGCCGGAGACTTTTGTCCCCAAGAGTGTCGTGAGCAAAACAATGTAAAGAAAAACGCCGCCGAAGAGCATGAGTGAAGGCTGAAACCAGTTCTTTTTGATGAGGTTCTTGATTCGAGGGTGTTTTGTGAGTATGTCTCTTCCTGCATCGTTCTCAGGAAAATCAATCGCTAGCGTTGAAGAATTGAATGATGTTTTGATTCTTCGTATTCCCACGAAAAAGAGACCGAAGAGCATTCCTAAACCGGAATGGAGCAGTGTGTTTGGCCCAATGACGAGATTACCCTGTTCGAACGCATGCATCGGACCGCAATAAACATGGCAACGGAAGTTGCTTTTGGAAACGAGGTACTTCAGCAATCCCGGGTGTTCGGCGACAAGAACAACGGTATCTCGTATGATGGGAGGGATCTGAGGATTGCTTGAGTGGAACTGCAGGACCTTCTCGTCGCTCGGGCTGACTTTCACGTCCATATCAAATTCCTGGAGGAAAAAGGAGTGACCCGTGTCTCGAGATCGGAATGTCAGATGTAAGGTATCTCCACGATTACAGTATATGACAGAAGGTTCTTTGCCATACCGGAAACTGTCAATGGTGATATACCTGCTGATGGGCTTTTCGACTCTCAACTGTGAAATGAAAGCAGGAAGGGTACCACAAACGAGCAGGAAGAGAACCTCAGGAAGAATCGTTCTTCTTCTATTCATTTGTTCAACTTCCGATTAAGCGAGCGGATCACTTCCTCGTGCAGTTGGCGATTGCAGGAACTCAGAAGACTGCCGCCAAAGACCACATTTTCATAATCGCCGTCGAGTGTGCTTACCACACCTCCAGCCTCGCGAATGCATGGAACCACAGCCGCTGTATCCCAAGGGTACATTTTGGCATCAAGAGCTGCGTGAAGATCACCTTTGGCTACAAGGAGGTGTTGAACGCAGCCTCCGATAAACTCCAGATGGCATGCGTCGTCAAGCACTCCCTGAAGATGATAATGATGACTTTCAGTCCCCCGCCGCAATTCGCTGCAATTAACACCCCAGAGACTCACGGTAGCGTTTGTTAGTTCCGAAACGTTCTTCTCTACAAATACCGATACCGGATCCATCGCGCCCCGCCTATACCAGCATCCTTTGCCAACTTCCGCGTAGAGACTTTCATTTGTTACAGGCAGATGAATCACTCCCAGCCGAGGCACTCCTTCTTCAAGCAAGCCTATCAGTGTGCCGAACATCGGAATGCCGAGGGTGAAAGCCCTTGTGCCATCAAGAGGGTCAAGGATCCACTGGAGTTTCTCACTACCAATGAACTCTTCCTCTTCCTCTCCCATGACACCGTGTGATGGGTACATCTTTTTGATCCGCTCCCGCATTGCCCGTTCAGCTGCCCAATCTGCATCAGTCACAACGCTTCCGTCCTGCTTGTGATGCAGCGTGCGGGCCGGGAATCGCGGGAGTATTTCCGCTGACGCTATGCTTGCCAATTCGAGAGCAAAGCTCATGAGAGAAGACGGATTCTTCATCGGCAACACCCTGAAGCACAGAACTACAGATTCTTGTCCGGCATAGGAACAGGATCAGCGTGATTAGGCATGACAGGATAATCAGGCAAGCCAATGTTCTTTACAAGATCATCGATCTTGACCTCCTTGCCGGTCTTCATGGAATGATTTGCTGCAACACCGGTTAACAACGAATAGGCTCCGGCCCGTTGATCGGCGCATCGTAGATACTTGTCTGCCTTCTTGACGGGGTCGAATATATCATGCAGCATAAGGATATCACCGCCACCGTGACCGCCTTCGCCTTTCCAGACTTCAACATCGTACGCTGCGCCCCTGATCGGAAAGACCTTGATGTATTCCCCACCCGGCTTTATTCCCCCTTGTACCCCTCCATCACCAGAGACATACATCATTTCTTCAATTTTATGCTCGATCCGCCCTTTTGTCCCGTTGAAGATAACATAGTAACCTTCCCAAGAGTTGAATGCATTGAGCGAATAGCTCATAGTTGCGCCGTTGCTGTATTTGACCAGGACGTTCATCGTATCTTCGATATCAATCTCCGGCCTGAAGACACAACGGTCTCTGAAATAGCCGTCATACTGTTCATTGTCCAGATAGAGCGCTTTCATATTTGCATTAGCAGCGAGGTCAAGTTCGAATGAGCATTTGGCTTTTTCCGGACAGGTGTGACATCGTTCGTGGTGACTGGTGAGGCCAAGGCGTTTCGCCATCGCAGGCGTATAGAATTCCTTCTTGCCCATAGCGCTTACGGAAACCGGCACTGCGGAGAGCCACCAATTCATGAGATCGAAATGATGCGTTGCCTTGTGTAGCATCAAGCCGTTTGAGAATTTCTTCATGCTGTGCCATCGGCGGAAATAATCGGTTCCGTGATGCGTATTGAGCATCCAATGAAAATCCGTCGAGAGTACATCACCGATGACTCCGTTCATCAACAGATCTTTTACCTGTGTCCGTGGCGGTGAATAACGATAATTGAAACTCACGGTAATGTTTTTGCCATACTTCTTCTGTGCGTCGATGACTTGCTGACATTTTTCATCAGTATTGGTCATCGGCTTTTCCGTTATGACATCGCAGCCCAGCTGCAAAGCACGGACAATGTATTGATGATGAAAACTGTCGACAGTCGTGACAATGACAGTGTCAGGTTTTGTTTCCTGGATCATCCTGTCGAAATCTTTAGCTTCGTACGTGGGGATGGTTCGTCCCGTGGCTTTCTTCGCATAGTTTTGGTAAAATTTCAGTCTCCCAATGTTGGTGTCGCAGAAGCCGACCACTTCCGTCGTGTCCTGAAAGTATTCGTAGAGACCCGCTTGCCACATTTCAGTTCTACCGCCGACGCCAACGATTGCATAACGCTTCTTCGAGCTCAGGGAACTAAAGCTTTTTGCCAAAACACTCTGCGAGAGGAGTGCGCCGGCTCCGGAAGCGGCAGCGACTTTGATGAAGTCTCTGCGGGATATGTCACCTGACTGTGATTCGGAATTGTTGTTCATGTTTTCTCCCTTCAGGGACCTAGTGCATTTCTGTTCCAACGGTTTTGATGGCCGGTCTGTAGTAATTGAACTGAACATTTGGATGATCCGCAAGAAGCGACATGGGTACCGAAGTGTCGACGATCTTCTTGCTGATCATGAAGGCGGTGAGTCGCATACCAAATGGATTGTCGTGCATACCCGCCTGCCAGATTGAAACCTTCTCGGATTTCCACGTTTCCACCGGACCCACAGATATTGCTTGTTTCGGCACACCCACAACATAACCCCCGCCCGATGTCCTGGCATTTTGAGACAGTGTGATCGGATGCAAATCAACGACACGAGCAGATAGTTTTCGAAATTCTTCCGGTGAGGGGGGCGCCTCTTTGTAATTCCCTTCTCTTCTGAACGGATCATTGAAAGCCCAGTGTTTCACGTCTCCTTGGCCTCCCTGCATGACCGCACAATGAACCTGATCGAAACTGGCTGTAAACTGCTGGAGATTATTCGCTCCTGGAAAATGGATGTTCTCTTCGGGCATCCTCAAATCGGGACGTATTCTATTGAAGCATAGCTCCATATCTGCTTTGGCAAACGAAAGCGGATGTGTTATTGGAGCTTCCCTACCATCCACGAACCATTCGTCCATCCCCCAGAAATGGCAATGCTTGAGGGACATCTCCAGGCTATTGACAAGCTCTGCGACCAACGGCAGTTGTTCGGTCGGACCGATCGGGCCGCAGATGCCGCAAGGTCGGGCAGCTGTTCCCTTTTTCCACGAATGGATGTATTCCAGGGCCTCATTCATATAAAAGGATTCCAAGGTCTCATAATAGACAACTTTAAACCCCGGACGAGAAAGCTCAAGCAGATCTTTCTCCGAGAGGTGTGCCGCATCATTCAAGATTGCCTCATCGAGTGTTGTGAAATCCCACCACCCCTCGGCCAACATACTTTGTTTCCTGGTCACGGTTGTATCTCCCTCTATATGATTGAGATCGTTACTGAACGGGGATTCCCAACAGAATCAGGTTGGACCCGGTCCGGTGTTGCATGATCCCGGCAAGATGGTTACTTCAGGTCTTCGATCGCCCTAATTGCATAGGCCGGTCTTGGATTCTTCTCCGTAAAGACCTTCATATCATTCGTCTGCTCAAATGTGACAAAGCTCTCATCGATTTTGCCACTGGCATCCTGGATTAGAGTAAGGTCGAGTTTCAAGTGCTTGGCCATGAATGGATATACGGGTGCGCGCTTCGTCTTTCCGTAATCATGTCCCTCTTTGGGGAAGTGCGAGTTCTTCACCACGTCCTCAGCGCCATAAAGCTTGTAGACATTTCGGATGTAAGGATATTCCACTTCAGGATTGTTCTTGGTCCAGTCGTCACCATCAGAAACAAGTAACATGGGCTTGGGGGCGAAGAGGGCAGCAATGTCGGCGTTGTTGGTAAGGTGTTTTGTGCTTTGATGAATCGGCATCCCGCTTTCACAAATGCACCCGCCAAAGAAATGAGAAGCGACCATGACGACCGGCACGCTTACGGAAACTCTGTTGTCGACTGCCGCCAGAAGAAATGTCTGCGTCCCGCCACCTGATGCTCCGGTGACACCAATCCTTTTCGGATCTGCTCCTTTGAGGGTAAGCATGAAGTCGACCGCGCGTATACTGTTCCACAATTGGTACTTGACCTCTTTCCGGAGACTGTCGTGCGATTGAGGGAATTGGAAGTTCTCGAACTGCGTTGACTCTCCCCAGCCTACCATGTCGTATGCAAAGACAAGAGCACCCATCTTGGCGAATGTGGCGCAACGGATTTGCATGTCTTTTCTGAACCTCCCGCCGCCGCTGACTGAATCGGGAAAGAAATGTCCGTGCGGGCACAAAATGACAGCATATGATTTGTGTTCCTTCGTTGGTCGATAGAGATTCCCCGTCACGAAAAATCCTGGCATGCTTTCAAACGCGACGTTTTCCACAGTGTAGCCATCATGAGTGCGCTTGGAAGTGATGATCGGCTTCAAGGCTGTCTTCTTCGGCATGGGGTAGAGTTCTGCGCCGACGAGAATGTGCTTCCGGATGTTGTCTGCTCTCTTCTCCCATTGCGCCTTTGTGGAGTACGATTTCGCAAAGTTCATCAACTCTTGCTTTCCCTGTTCCTCGGTGAGGAATTTATCCTGCCTCAGGGTTACCTTGTGATCCTTCATCTGTGAGAAGGAGATGGAGAGGAGGCACACGAAGACAAGAAAGACTTGCAGGACGCGCATTCGTGTTCGACCGGATTTTGTTTCCATCGCATTGGCTCCTTAATAGTAATTGAGAGTGAATGTTTCACGGATTTGACTTGGTTTCGATCTTGACGCCTTTCCGGAGGAAATTGAAGGACCGCGCGCAGCATCCTTAACTTCCTTCAATGTTGCGGTTTAGCGTAGTGCTCCGTTTGATACAAAGTTGATCCGACGGCGGGAAAAAATCACTTGACATAAATAAATTATTGTTCTATGTTTCGACCAAAGATAATAGACAAATTCTATTAAGTCAAAGGTTCTCCTGTTATTCTTCGTTGGATTTCCAGAATCCTGCCTTTTCTGTCCGAAACATTGGCAAGAATAGATATCAATTGGTAAGAAGTCCTAAAGTTTATGGAAACAGTCTTATAAGCTGCCTTAGAGTGTCACGTTGCGGTCATCGACTCATAGCTAAATGAAGAGAACCAAGGTTAATCAGAGCCTTCTCAAAGAGATAAACCGGAAGAAGATCCTCCGCGTTATCCACGAGCGAGGGGAGTCAAGCAGGGCCGAAATCAGGCATCTTATTAAACAAGATGGCAAGACGGTTACGAATATCGTGAACGGTCTTGTCAAGGACGGCCTCCTGACGACAAGTGGATATTCATCATTTACCGGTGGCAGGAGAAGAGAGCTGCTGATCATGGATCCCCGTTATGGCTACATAATTGGGATTCATCTCGATATCAATTTTCTGGTTGGTATCGTTACCAATTTTCAGTCAAAGGTTATACTGAGGGAAAGAATTCCGGTCTGTCCTACGGAATCCAAGTCCAATCTGATAACCAAGATCCGCAAGACAATAAACTTCCTGATTTCAAAAGGAAATATCCCTCAAGATGAAATTCTGGGGATTGGATTTGTTGCCAGCGGTTTCTATGATCAGGAATTGGGAAAATGGCTCGTTTCGGTAAACAACCTGTATTGGAAAGACGTACCGATCGTTTCGATCCTCTCACAACAGTGTCAGTGTCCTATCTATCTGGAAGATTGCTCGCGCGCTCTCGCGCTCGGAGAGAAGTGGTTTGGAAGCGCGAAGAACGAGGAGAATTTTATCTGTCTAGATATTGGAGCTGGCATTGGATGCGCGATCTTTCAAGAGAACCGACTCTATACAGGATCGTCCAATTTTGCAGGTGAACTCGGGCATACAATAGTAATCCCTGACGGTGAAGTTTGTTCATGTGGCAATCGGGGATGCTTAGAGACGGTGGCTTCAGGGTGGGCGTTGGTGAAGCATGTAAAATGCCGGATGTCGAATGGGGAAAAGACACTCGTCCGGGATTTGTGCAAAGGGAACCTCGATGCGATTGACGCCGACATGATTTTCCAGGCTGCTCACAATGGAGACAAGATAGCCGCCGATTTGCTTAATGTGGCGAGTAAATATCTCGGAATCGGAATTGCCAACCTGATCAACCTCTTGAACCCTGAGCTCATAGTACTGTCAGGTCATTTTTCGACAATCGAAGATTTTTCATTGCTCTCCCTAAAAGAAACAATACGCCAGTATGCGATTCCGGAGTCTTACGAAAAAGTGAAAATTGTCAATTCTCTCTTAGGGGATGACGCTGCCGTGTTGGGTGCAACGACATTGATTCTTGATCAGATCTTTCACATAGAAACAATAAGCGTATGATGGTGCTTGAGAATTTCGGGGAGCCATTGAAGGTTGATTAGTTTATACTTGTCGAATGTGTTTGGTTGGAGAAACCCTCCATTACCGTATCTCGGTAGCAGTCATTGTTCCGGCACCGCAGTGTCAGTATGCCGTGATCGAGTCACAATCGTATGCCGACGCTCAATCTTTTTCTCACTACCGAGTTGACTCATCAGCGGAGCATTGTCTCCGATTGATTGCCCGCTTTTTCCTTCAAGCGAGCTGGGCCGAATCCGCCCTCTGTATCAAGCCGTGACGTGTTCCGCGGGATGAAATCCGGATGCTTCCTGGCACTGGGTGGTGCCTTTTCTTGATATCGAAAATCTAGAGTTTGTTCTGATATTGTTCTCCAGGGTTCTAAACAGAATCTCGTATTCAATATTTATGAGGTGCATGCAATGATCAATAAGAGAAGAGCAAATCGTCTCTCGATAATCCTTCTGTTGGGATTATCAATTGTTGCCTTGGGACAAGAAAAAGCAAAAATATCGGGCAAGATTGTCGATGCGACCACGAAGGAGCCATTGCCCTCTGTCAACGTGACGATCGAAGGCACGACGTTTGGCGCCGCTTCGGATGTCAATGGTGAGTACTTCATTGTCAACCTTGGTCCGGGTACCTATACGGTCGTTGCATCCATGATCGGATATTCGAAAGTCCGGTTCGAAAACGTGGCAGTGAATACGGGGCGGACAACCATCATTAACATACAAATGAACAGCAAAAGCATCATAGCGGATGAAGTGATCGTTGTTGCGAGACGTCCAGTCATCCAACAAGATATTTCGAACAGTCAGGAAGTTGCCTATGGAAAGGACATTCAGGCGCTACCGACGGTTGTAGACATACGGGGATTCGTTGCGATGCAGGCAGGAGTTGAAGGAATGACGGTGAGAGGTGGTTCAATCGATCAGACCTCGGTCATGATCGACGGATCAGTCGTCGTTGATCCGACAACCAATCAGCCCTACACCAGCCTGCCGCTCGCTGCAGTCCAGGAGGTATCGGTGATCAAAGGTGGGTTTAATGCTGAATATGGCAACATACGGTCCGGATTGATCAACATTACAACGAAGGACGGAGAAAAGAGCAAGTATCATCTCTCGGCGGATTTCCGAACGAGTCCGGCCCATCAAAAACATTTTGGACCATCGATGTTCGGCCCGGACAACTATTTTCTGAGGCCATACTTTGATCCACAGGTTGCATTTACAGGGACGCAAAATTGGCCAGAATGGATGCGTCAACAATACCCGGACGGATTTCAGGGATGGAACAAATGGGCTCAAGAAAACAGTCAGTGGGGATTGACTCCACAGCAGGCGCAACAAGTCTTCATGTGGACGCACGACGTTTCTGCAAAATCCGACTGGGGAATCATAGGTGCTGAAGCTCTTGGCCAGAAGCCTCGTACAGAAGGTACCCACGGCGATTGGAACGGAGAGGCCAGCATATCAGGACCGTTTCCGCTTGTCAGTGAGTTGCTCGGCGATCTGACATTTTTTGGATCGTATAAAGGAAACAGCACCTACATGGCAGTCCCGTTCACGAGAGAGAATAACTGGCAACAAGACTATCAACTCAAGATGGTTTCGCACATTACAAACGGGATGAAACTTTCCTTCCAGGGAATCTACTCTGTTCTTCAAGGTGTCAACTACCAATTGGGAGATGGAGTAGACGGCAGCTTCATGGGGGAGTCGAATTCGCTGTATCAGGCCAACTACAGAAACTCATACTACTTCTGGCAGAGTTCGTTTAGTCCCCTCGATCTGTACAGATCGGTGCTCAGCATGAACTTCGAACACGTACTCAGCCCGAGCACGTACTACTCATTCAAGGTTGCCTATGGAACGGATGTCTACAAAGCGAATGGATATCTCGATTCACGAGATACAACCACGAAGCTTATCCTGGGCAAACTCAGGCTTAATGGAATACCCTGGGGATGGACCGGAGACCCGTTCCAACAGCAGGTGGATCAGCCAGACAGAAGGACGTTTGGTGGGGATAATGGCGGAATGATCTGGGATCGTACGCGGGCGAATACGTTAAACGTGAAGCTCGATCTCTTCAGCCAGCTGAATTCCTATCATGGAATCAAAGCGGGCTTTGATCTGAATTTCACAAGCATGTATGTGGACCGAGCAAAATACAAATCTCGCTCACAGGAAGAAGTAGCAACTCTGCCGCCTCCATCAGACTGGTTCTCATTGAAGTTCAATGCCTATCCTGTTCTTGGGGCGTTCTACGTGCAGGACAAGATTGAATTGCTGGGAATGATAGCAAATCTTGGACTACGTGCAGACTATTTCAACACAAATACGATCAATTATTTTGTCAATCCATTCTCACGGTATTATGGCCAGCAATACGCGAATGTTTTCACGGATAGCATTCCACAGGCAGAGGTGAAGGGAAAAGTCAAGCTAAGTCCCAGGATCGGTGTTGCATTCCCTATTTCAGAAAATGCAAAACTCTTCTTCAATTATGGACACTTCTATTCGTATCCCATGAGCAGCGATCTCTACGGGCAGTTGAGAGGGCAAAACCAAGTAATAACAAAAGTAGGTAACCCTGCTGCGATGTTGCCGAAGACAGTTGCCTATGAACTTGGGGTGGAAATCAATTTGTCTAATACCTATTTGCTCACGCTGTCCGGATATTATAAAGATGTGGTCGATCAATTGACGAGTGTGCAATATGTGAGTTCAGGAAGCATCACGTACAGCACAGTCCAAAATCAGAACATTGCAGACATACGCGGACTGGAAGTAAAACTGGAGAAGCGCATGGGAGAGTGGGTGCGTGGGTGGGTAAACTTCACGTATATGTCGACGAACAACGGAGATATTGGTCGTGGTGTCTACTATCAGGAGGATGAAAGGAATGTGAGGGAAGGGTATCTCGATTATGATGCGTCATATAGGAAACCAGTGCCTCAGCCATATGGCCGTGCCAGCGTAGAACTGTCCACTCCGAGAACGCTGGGGGAGATATGGGGAGACTGGCATTTGACTGTTCTGCCAAGCTGGAAATCAGGCTCATACTATTCATATAGTCCTACCGGAGTAGCGCTACCTGAATTTGCGAACAACATTCATTGGCCTAGCTCCTGGGATGTGGACATGCGATTCACAAAGTACGTCACTCTGCTGGGACTGGATTGTTCCTTCTATATGGAAGCGAACAACCTCTTCAATTTCAAAAATTTCAATCCATCCACCTACTACGGGTTTAGCGATTCTTACGATAGGGATTTCTACTTGCGTTCTCTCCACCTGCCGCTGTATAGCGGCGCGACGTACCAGGCAGCGGGATTGACTGCTGGAAATGACAAGGTTGGGGAATTGCGCAGTGATGCGAAGCCCTATATCAATGATCCAAATTTGACGCACAGTCTGTGGGGAATTACGAGACAGATTACCTTCGGAATTCAAATCATCCTCTGATCGAATGAAGATACCTTCATCGGCAAAAGTCTGAAAGGGTAATACAGGATGAATCTCTACAAGAAATCTAAGCGGAGTAAGCCGCTCTTATTATCCGAGCTCTTTTGTGAATTGGCACTTTTGGCGATCGTTGCCACATCTGTCCAAGCACAAATTACAATTGAGAATGCCGTCATACGATTGGGACGATACCAGACTGCAGTTGCAAATGACGGCGCGTCGTCAGCGATTACTTCACCGGGCTGGACATTGCATCCGGGAGAAGGGTTCTGGGAGAAGAGTATCGATCCACTCGGTTACCTCTCGATCGATTATAGTGTCTGTACAAACTGGACTGATCCCGACGGAAAGGTGTGGAAGTACATGCTCGTCTCTGCAACTCAGGAAGGTTCGAACATAAGAGCGCCGTTGAAACTCGCTGACGGCAAATACATGCACAATTATGTTCGCTATCCACAGACCAGTGTTACGGTCAACGGAAAGGTTACCAGTTCAGCCGATCCCAGAGGAGAGTTGAATCCAACAGGGATCAATGCACAAAGCACAACAGCAGATCAATACATCGAATCTTCAGCGATAACAAATGTTGGGCTTGAGTTTCGCCGGAAGATCTATGCGTGGTCTCATTTCCAGGACAACAATTATGTCATCGTTGAAAACATCATAACGAATGTCGGCACCGGATGGGGACCAAGCCAAAAGGTCAAGTTGGACATCAGTAACTTCAAGTTCCGGATCGACACAGTGGCAATCCCTGCGCAGACCATCCATGGTTTCATTTTTGGGCTGGAAAGAGTGCGACCTATTACCTTTTTGGGACCGAAACAACTGAATCGAGAAAACTGGTTTGCTCACACCGGTTTCAGACAGGGTGATAGTCTGAGGATGGTGTATACGTACGACGGTCAGATTCAGGCATACAGTTACGATTCGCACGGAGAACCGCTGCAATCGAAAGGTGGTATCCTGCAAAACTACATGGGGCATTTCGTGCAATTGCTGCATGCAGACAAGACTTGGGATAGTACTTCAGATGATATAACCCAACCACATTATACATCATATGCACAAAGCTGGAATGATGGCACTCCCGCAGTCTGGGGTGATGCCAAGACAGAAAACATGTATCGATGGGTCACGGATCCTGCAACGATTGGGGGTCCTTTCTATTCCGGTCCCGATATCCTTCCAGGTTTGCACCAGGTCAATATGGATGAACGCGGATTTGCGATGCCTCGTAACGTGCCGCTCTACTATTCCTATGCGTATTCGAAAGTGGGCCCCTATGAGATCCCTCCAGGCAAATCAATTCGTATCGTCTATGCGATGGGAATTGCAGGACTCTCTCCTGAATTTGCTTTTCAGGTAGGGAGAGATTGGATGCAGGGAAAATGCACGTTTGCCGGAAAGAACAGCTCACCACTTCAGAGATTTTCCCGGGCAACGGACAACGACTGGGCGAAAGACCAGTGGGTGTTTACACAAATTGACTCAATTCGAGGCGCAGCCGCGCGGGTAAAATGGAACATGGCGCACAATTTCCAAATTCCCGTCCCTCCACCGCCGCTGACGTCACTCACGATTCAGGAGCAGGTGGGGGGAATCAGATTAAGCTGGTCGAAGAATGCGGAATCATATCCCACGTTTGATGGCTACCGTATCTACCGGGCCATGGGAGCGAGTGATACGACCATTTATCGGATGATAGCAGAGCTGAGTAAGACGAAGGGGAATCTCAAGACTGAATACATTGATCAAAGCCTGGATCGCGGGCCGGACTATTATTACTACGTCAGCACCTTCAGTATTGCGAGCGGTCCGAACGCATACAAACAGGGAGAGATCTTAGAGAGTGGAATGAACTATGTGGAGGCGTTTTCTCCCACGAGGTTTGTGCCGAAGCAGGGGCTCACCGGAGGACACTGGCAGGATAGTGTGCGGGTGGTACCGAACCCGTTCAATCTCTCAGCAAAAAATGTTCAGTTCACAAGCACGCCGGACAAGATGATGTTTGTGAACCTTCCGCAAGTATGCACGATCCGGATCTACAGTGAGAACGGGAATCTGGTCAAGACGATCGAACACACGGATGGGAAGTCGGATGAGCAGTGGGAAAAGGGAGGGCAGTACATGTTGACGGACGGCGGGCAACGTGTAGTGAGCGGAATCTACGTGGCGCATTTTCAGACGCCAACAGGTGAGAGTCAATTCAGGAAGTTTGTCATTGTCAGATAGACTGTTGCTTGATCGAATTTCATTGTCATGTCACGAAATCTAGACGATCGAATAACGAACATGAAACATACAAGATCTCTTCCTCCACTATCCAGCCAGACATGCAATGGGGGTATTCATATCTATTTGCTCAATAAGCTTTGCATGCTCGTACTACTGATTATCTTCGGTGCGCCTGTGCATGCACAGATAACGATTGAGAATGTCTTCATACGGTTGGGTAGGTACCAGACCGCAGTTGCCAGCGATGGGGCAGAAGTGTCACGTTCGGCGCCGGGTTACACACTCCATGCGGGAGAAGGATTTTGGGAGAAAGGTTTTGACCCACTGAGCTATGGTGGAATTGATCAACCTGTGTGCAAAAATTGGAGCGACCCCGACGGGAAAACCTGGAACTACATGCTTGTTTCGCCGACTCAGCAAGGATCATCTATTAAGTTTCCGTTGAAACTGGATGATGGCAAATACATACACAACTTTGTTCGTTATCCACAAACAACGGTGACAGTTAATGGGAAGGCGACCAGCTCGGCCGATCCGCGCGGAGATTTGAATCCTGCAGCTATTAACGCCCAAAACATAACAGCCGATCAGTTTATCGAAAGTACGTCATTAACAAATGTGGGGCTTGAATTTCACCGCAGGATCTTTGCTTGGTCTCATTTCCAGGATAACAACTACATAGTCTGTGAGTATGTCATCAAGAATATTGGGGTGGGATGGGGACCAAGCCAGGCGATGAAACTGGATCTCAAGACATTCAAATTCATGATTGACACAGTCAGGCTCCCTCGACAGACAATTCAGGGCTTCATATTTGGATTGGAACGACTGAGACCGGTGACCTATCTCGGAGCAAGACGACTCCAGGAAAAAGGGTGGTTTTCGTCCACTGGTTTTAGAACCACTGATAGTCTTCGGATGATGTATGCGTATGATGGTCAAGTCCTAGGGGTTACTAACCCGTCAGTTGGGGAACCGCTTCTGGGGCAGCAGGGCAGACTCCAAAATTACATGGCGCATTTTGTTCAGACACTTCATGCAGACAAGACATGGAATGACAAGTCCGATGACGTCATCCAACCGCGCTATACTTCCTACGCCCAGAACTGGAATGACAGCAAGCCGGGCCTCTGGGGTGATCAAGCAACGGAAATCATGTACAGGTGGATCATAGACTCTACGATGAGCGGAGGTCCGTTCTATTCGGGTCCCAACATCTATCCGGGATTGCATCAGGTCAACATGGATGACCGCGGATACACAGTTCCGGTCCTGGTTCCGAATTACAATCCATACTATTGTCATTCCCATATCGGTCCCTATGACATACCACCGGGTCAATCAGTTCGCATCGTATTTGCAATGGGTGTGGCCGGACTTCCGCCTGAATTTGCTTTTCAGGTAGGCCGAGATTGGTATAAAGGCACCTGTACATTCAACGGCAAGAACAGCTCACCACTCCAGAAACCCAGTCAAGAGACTGCTAACGACTGGGCCAAAGATCAGTGGGTATATTCGTCGGTCGATTCGATGTTCAAGACCGGATCACGTGCCAAATGGAACATCGAGCACAATTTTCAGATTCCCGTACCGCCGCCGCCGTTGGCTTCGCTGACAATTCAGGAGCAAGTGGGGGGTGTGAAACTAAGCTGGTCAAATAATGCAGAATCGTATCCGACGTTTGAGGGCTACCGGATCTACCGGGCAATGGGAGCGAGTGATACGACCATTTACCGCCTGATAGGCGAGTTGAGTAAGATAAAAGGGAATCTCAGGACTGAATACATCGACCAAGATCTGGATCGTGGTCCGGATTACTATTACTACGTGAGCACGTACAGTATTGCGAGCGGTCCAAATGCATACAAGAAGGGGGAGATCTTGGAGAGCGGGATGAACTATGTGGAGGCCTTTGCGCCCTCAAGGTTTGTACCGAAGCAGGGTCTAGCTACCGGACACTGGCAGGATAGCGTGCGCGTTGTGCCGAACCCGTTCAATCTCTCAGCGAAGAATGTTCAGTTTACGAGCACGCCGGACAAGATGATGTTTGTGAACCTACCGCCTGTCTGCACGATCCGGATCTACAGTGAGAATGGCAATCTTGTGAAAACGATCGAGCACGCGGACGGGAAGTCGGATGAACAATGGGAAACAGGTGGGCAGTACATGTTGACGGACGGCGGACAGCGAGTGGTGAGCGGAATCTACGTGGCGCATTTTCAGACGCCAACTGGAGAAAGTCAATTTAGAAAATTCGTCATTGTTAGATAAGGCCTGAGAGATTTGGTCAATTACTTCCTTAGGAGGAAGCGTATGAAACAAGGAAAACAGTATTTTGCAAAGATGATCGTAATCTTGAACATGATGTTCTTGCTGCCGGTGATAACGCATGCGCAGGAGAAGCTGGCTCAAACAGGATTGCAGTTCCTGGACATTGGACTGTCTCCAAGGGCAGAGGCGTTGGGAGGTGCGTTCGTTCTTGCTGGAGACAACGCAGACGCGCTGTTTTACAATCCTGCCGGCATATCGAAAACCAGCTCGGTGTATGATTTCACTCTGAACAGAGTGCAATGGTTCGCCGATATCAAATACAATGCGGTCGGAGCTATCTATCGCCCGTTTTCGGGTGACTACGGTGTGTTCGGTGTGAGCTTTCTGAATGCATCGTATGGCGATTTTTATGGAACGAGAGTGGCGGCGGGAACTGCTGAAGGATACCAGGATATCGGAATATTTTCACCGACCTCGTACGCTCTCGGGCTAAGCTATGGAAAACAACTAAGTGACAATTTCAGTATCGGCGGTCAGGTCAAATATGTAAAACAAGACCTCGGCTCGAATTTACTGGAGGCGGGGGGTCCAACAAAAGAAAATTCGGTATCTGGATTTGCATTTGACTTCGGTATGATGTATTCGACTGCAATAAAAGGGTTCGATTTTGGGATGTCCATAAAGAACTTTGCCACAGATTTCAAATACGAACAATACAGCTTTGAAGCGCCTCTCACGTTCCGGGTAGGGATTTCATTGAAGGTTTTTCAACTGATGGGTATGTCAGACATCAGCCAGGACGTTTTGGTAGTTGCAGATGCCGTCCATCCTAGAGATTCCGGGGAACATTTGGACCTCGGAGCAGAATATACATTCTTCAAAATGGTGGCGCTCCGGATAGGATACAAAGTGAATTACAGCGAACAGGGATTCACCGCTGGCCTCGGGCTTAATCAGGATCTGGCGTCAAGCATCAATGTGAGATTCGGCTATTCGTACGGGTCTTTTGGAATATGGAATAACGTACACCGTTTCTCAGTCGGATGTTCTTTGTGAGTATTGTGATACTAGTTCTCTAATCAACCACATGTACAAAGGGAGGTAGTGATGAAATCAATTAGCTTACGATTTATGCTTGTCCTATTCTTATTGATAGGACTAGCGAGCATTCTACCTGCTCAGACAGTTATCAAGGTAGCAGCGGGGACGGACGTTATTTCGGGAGCCTTGAAGACAGCGGCAGCAGGCAGCATCATTGAGCTGACATCATCCGGTGGCGTATACGCTGAGACCGGGGATATCATTGTTACAAAAGACATCAC